>CAZAIS010000164.1:0-6264 GCA_964485255.1 uncultured Acidimicrobiales bacterium
CCTGACCGATCGGGCCGGTCCCGGGGACACGGAGGAGAAGCACTTCAACATGGCCCTCCGGCGAATGCGGAAAGGGCAGTGCTTCCACCAGCCGTATCTCGGCTGCCGCGAGTTCCCCCTCAGGTTCGAACTGGTCGAAGGTGAGATCCCGCCCTCGTATTACATGGGCACCACCGTCGACCTCGGGTTCATGCTTCACGACATCGATTTCACGAACGACACGAGGGCCGTCTTCTACCGAGCGGTGATGCGTGACGGCGTGATCGACTGCGCCGAGTGCCTGAAAGCGGGGGTCGCGCCGTGATACTGGAATCGCTCTGCAACGTGTACGACGTCCTGGCGAATGACGACTCGCAGGCTTCGGCGCCCTACGGGTTCAGCCGGGTTGGGGTCTCGTTCGCCCTCGTGCTCGCCCCCAACGGTGAGCTGACGAACATCGTCGATCTCCGGTCCGGCGAGAAGCGGCGACCACAGGAACAGGTGGTTCCGTTTCAGAAGTCTCGCACGAGCGGGGTGAATCCGTTCTTCCTCTGCGATAAGGCGGAGTACGTCTTCGGGATCCAGCGGGTCAAGACAAAGGATCTGAAAGGCCGATCGTCGAAGAAAGGAGACGGAGACGCGATCCTTCAAGAAGATGAGAAGGGTGTCGTCGTCGCCTCCCGCCGGTCCAAGGAGTCGTTATCTGCAATTCGCAACCTGCACCACGCTCTCCTGGATGTCTGCGACGAACCGGGGGCGCGGGCACTTCTAGCTTTTCTGGATTCGTGGGATCCCGAGCGGGCACTGGATCACCCCAAGGTCCGCGAATCCATGGAGGATCTGCTGTCCGGTGGGCGCTGCGTCTTCCGTGTTGGAAACACCTATCTTCACGGAATCCCCGAGATCCGGAAGATCTGGAGAGAGTCGCTGTCATGCGAATCCGGGGAGTCCCACACCGCCCAGTGCCTGATCAGCGGTAAGATCGGTCCGATCTCCCGGACGCACCAGGCGATCAGTGGCGTCTCGGATAAGCAAGCTCCGCTCGTGAGTTTCAACAAAGAGGCCTTCCGCTCGTACAATCTGGAACAGAGTTACAACGCCCCTGTGAGCGAGGAGTGCGAGTTCAAGTACACGACGGCGCTCAACCAGCTGATCGCATCGCCAGACCACCGCATCAGGATCGGTGATGCAACCACGGTCTTCTGGGCGCAGACGGGCGACCGATCGACTGAAGCGATCATCGCCGGCCTTCTCGATCCGCCGGACGACGATGCCGGGGACGGTGTGACCGAGGAGACGGCACCGGAGCCCGGGAAGCAGGTTATCGACGATCGAGAGCTGGCACGTATCCGGGATGTTCTGCGCCTGGTCCGGCAAGGGTCGGGGATCCGCCGTAGCGACATCGTGCCCGACCCCGAGACGCGGTGCTTCATCCTGGGCCTGGCGCCCAACAATGCACGCCTGGCGATCCGGTACTGGCACCAGGACTCCTTCGGCAACCTGGTGACCAACCTGGCCCGGCACCACCTCGATCTGGAGGTCGTCCGCCGAAGTCTGGAACCCGAGATCCTCCCGGTCCGTCGCATCCTGCTCGAGACCGTGCCGAGGAATGCAGAACGAAAGGATCCGCCGCCCGGGATGTCCGGCCAGCTGATGCGGGCGGTGCTCTTCAACACCCCTTACCCGGTCCAGCTGTACATCGCGATCCTGAACCGCATCCGCGCGGACCAGTACCTGAACCGCGTCCGTGCCGGCGTCATCAAGGCATACCTGCTCCGGCTGGCGAGGGCCAATCCCGGGGTAGCGGGAATTCAAGAGGAGATGATCACCGTGAGTCTGAATGAGACAAGTCCGAACGTCCCGTACCGGCTTGGCCGGCTGTTCGCCGTCCTGGAGAAGGCCCAGGGCGATGCCAACCGCGACCGCGAGGTCGGGAGCACGATCAAGAACAGGTACTTCGGGAGCGCGTCCACGACGCCGGCCGTGGTCTTCCCGCCGCTGATCAAGCTCGCCCAGCACCACATCGCGAAGTCCGACTGGGGATGGAAGACCACCCAGCAGATGGAGGAGATCCTGTCGGGTGTCGATGCGTTCCCCGCGTGGCTCGGCCTCGAGGAGCAGGGAATGTTCATGCTCGGGTACTATCACCAGCGCCGGGCGCTGTTCACGAAGCGAGACGAGAAGAAGGAAGAGGTGACTGCACATGAGTGAGCCTATCAAGAACCGGTACGAGTTTGTATTGCTGTTCGACGTCGAGAACGGGAACCCCAACGGGGACCCGGACATGGGGAACATGCCCCGGATCGACCCCCAGACCGGCCACGGGATCGTGACCGACGTCTGCCTGAAGCGGAAGGTCCGGGACTATGTCGAGATGGTGAAAGAGGACCAGGAAGGCTTCGAGATCTACGTGAAGTCAGGAGCCGTCCTGAACGCGCAGCACCGGCGCGCCTACGACGCGCTCAAGGTTCCTCAGGTCGACAAGAAGCTCACCGATCCCGCGGTCACAAAATGGATGACCGATCACTTCTACGACATCCGGGCGTTCGGGGCGGTCATGACGACGGGCGTGAACTGCGGCCAGGTGCGGGGCCCCGTGCAGGTCGCCTTCGCCCGGAGCATCGACCCGATCTTCCAGAACGAGGTGACGCTGACCCGGTGCGCGGTGACCAAGGAGGGCGAGACGAAGGACCGGGAGATGGGCAAGAAGCAGGTGGTCCCCTACGCCCTCTACCGCGCGGACGGCTATGTCTCGGCGAACCTGGCCCGGAAGTCCACCGGGTTCTCCGAGGACGACCTCGAGCTCCTCTGGACATCCCTCGTCAACATGTTCGAGCATGACCATTCGGCGGCGAGGGGCAAGATGTCGGCCCGGAAACTCCTGGTCTTCAAGCACGAGAACGAGCTCGGCTGCTGCCAGGCACACGCGCTCTTCGACAAGGTGAAGGTGAAATCTCTCGCCGGGGACCGGCCCGCACGCTCGTACGACGACTACGAGGTGACGATCGACCGGGAGATGCCGCGGGGAGTCGAGCTGATCGAGAAGGTATGAGTGGACCAGGGTATGCCGACGACGAGCTCCTGCCGTTGTCCGGCATCCAGCACTTCCATTTTTGTCCGCGGCAGTGGGCGTTGATCCACGTCGAGCGGCAGTGGGCCGACGACCGGCGGACGGCGGAGGGGCTCCTTATCCACGGGCGCGCGGACGACCCGTTCCTCACGGAGGCCCGGGGAGAGGTGGTCGTGACGCGGGCGGTGCCGCTCCTCTCCCGGTCGCTCGGGCTTCAGGGGGTCGCCGACGTCGTGGAGTACATCCGTTCCTCCGACGGCGTCGCGCTCGTCGGCCGGGATGGACGGTGGGCCGTCAGGCCGGTGGAGTATAAGCGGGGGAAGCCCAAGCCGGACGAGCGCGACGAGGTGCAGGTCTGCGCCCAGGCGATCTGCCTGGAGGAGCAGCTCGGCTGCCGCATCGAGGCTGCGGACCTGTACTACCATGAACCCCGCCGCCGGCACGCGGTCGCGCTGACCAGCGAGCTCCGGGCGACCGTGGCCGCCCTCGCCCGGGAGATGCACGCGATCTACCGGGCGGGGACGACGCCGCCGGCGACTGCCGACGCCCGGCGGTGCACGCACTGTTCCCTTCGCGACATCTGCATGCCGGGGTTGACACGGAAGCGAGCGTCCGTCCGGGGCTACATCCGGCGACACGTACAGAGCACGATTTCGGAGGCAGGCTAGGTCGCCGCCGGGACGCCGCCGCGCAAACCGGGCACCAGGAGGGAGATTCTGTGAGGAAGCTGCTGAATACGCTTTACGTGGTGACGCCGGAGTCATACCTCCGGCGCGAGGGCGAGAACGTGGTGGTGTCCGTTCGGGATACGGAGAAGGCCCGGGTCCCGGTCCACAACCTCGAGGGGATCGTCTGTTTCGGCTATTACGGGGCGAGCCCGGAGGTCTTGCGGCTCTGCACGGAGAACGGCGTCGGCCTCTCGTTCATGACGCCGACCGGCCGGTTCCTGGCACGGGTACACGGCCGGGTCAGAGGAAACGTGCTGTTACGCCGGGAGCAGTACCGGATGGCCGACGATGAAGGACGGGCACTGCCGATCGCCCGGTCGTTCATCACGGGCAAGGTCGTGAACTGCATGACGGTGTTGCGCCGGGGGATCCGGGACCACGACGACGCCGTGGACTGCGCCGGGCTCCGGTCTGCCGACCGATGGCTTGCCGGCGCGCTCGAAGCGATCGGGGAGTGTACGGATCTCGGAGCACTCCGCGGAGTCGAGGGGACCTGCGCGAAGTGCTACTTCGGCGCGTTCGACGACCTGATCCTGCAGCAGAAGGAGGTGTTCTTTCTGCATGACCGAAACAGACGCCCTCCGCTGGACCCGATGAACGCCATGCTCTCGTTCTTCTATTCACTCCTCGCACACGATGTTGAGTCCGCGCTCGAGACGGTCGGGCTCGATCCTTATGTCGGATTCTTCCACACGGATCGCCCGGGCCGTCCGAGCCTGGCCCTCGACCTGATGGAGGAACTGCGGCCATATCTCGCGGACCGCCTCGCACTGAGCCTGGTGAATCTGCGACAGGTGAACATACGGGACTTCGCGCTCAAGGAGAACGGCAGTGTTTTGTTGAATGAGAAGGGAAGGAAGGAGGTACTGGGGGCGTGGCAGAAGCGGAAGCGGGAGGAGATCATGCATTCGTACCTGCGTGAGAAGATTCCGATCGGCCTGCTGCCGTACGTCCAGGCGCTGCTCCTGGCCCGCTTCGTCAGGGGCGACCTCGACGGGTATCCCCCGTACTTCATGAATTAGCGGTGTCGAGATGATGGTGCTGGTCACGTACGATGTGAACACCGAGACCGTGGAAGGGAAGCGGCGGCTCCGGACCGTTGCGAGGATCTGTAAGAACTACGGCCAGCGAGTCCAGAACTCGGTCTTCGAATGCCTCGTGGAGCCGGCGCAGTTCGTCCGATTGAAAGACAGACTGCTCGAGGCGATGGACCCGGAGTGCGACAGCATCAGGTTCTATTTCCTGGGCAGCAACTGGAAGCGGCGCGTCGAGCACTTTGGAGCCAAGGAGGGCTACGATCCGGAAGGGGTATTAATCACCTGATCGTGCGAACCTGAAGCGATCACGATTTCACCGAGAGGTTCGCAGAGACCTCTGAGAGGTCGTAAATAAGGATATCGGACGCCTTGCACGAGAACTGCTGACGCTGCCGAAGGAATGCCGAACGGTTTATATTTGTCCTGGTTCGTCGTAGATAAGGATCGCAGTCGCGCCCTTCACGGGCGCGTGGATTGAAACAACCACATGTATCCGCTCCGAAAACTGCGGATCTGGGTCGCGCCCTTCACGGGCGCGTGGATTGAAACTCAGCCGGGATTGTCGTCACCCCCCGCTGCGCAAGCGTCGCGCCCTTCACGGGCGCGTGGATTGAAACCCGGGTTCACCGAACGCCTGACCATCGAGGAGGCCATGTCGCGCCCTTCACGGGCGCGTGGATTGAAACAAGGAGCTCTCGGGCGACGGTGAGTCGTGGGTGTCATGTCGCGCCCTTCACGGGCGCGTGGATTGAAACTCCGAGCACCTCGACGACGGGCGCCGGGCGCCGAAGTCGCGCCCTTCACGGGCGCGTGGATTGAAACGACGCAAATACCGCGAACTTTGTCGGGTCTGCCGTGTCGCGCCCTTCACGGGCGCGTGGATTGAAACACGAGCGCCTCGGGCGGGACCGCTTTCAGGACGTCCGTCGCGCCCTTCACGGGCGCGTGGATTGAAACTCCTCGCCGCCCTGAACGTCCCCGACGTCGACGACCGTCGCGCCCTTCACGGGCGCGTGGATTGAAACTGAAGGACGACGGATAAACCTCTTGAATAGCCGAGTCGCGCCCTTCACGGGCGCGTGGATTGAAACTCGATATTATGGGCGAGATCGTCGGGCCCAGGAATGTCGCGCCCTTCACGGGCGCGTGGATTGAAACAGGGCCCGTGGTGATCCAGTCCCGGCACGCCTCGGGTCGCGCCCTTCACGGGCGCGTGGATTGAAACCGACCGATGCCGGAGCGTCCGAGGCCATGTCGAGCGAGTCGCGCCCTTCACGGGCGCGTGGATTGAAACGTCTCCTCCTCGTAGTCCGAGGAGGCCTGGATCAGTCGCGCCCTTCACGGGCGCGTGGATTGAAACCGCAATTATCGCACGCAGGGAGAGCCGACCGTCCGGTCGCGCCCTTCACGGGCGCGTGGATTGAAACGTCCTGATTGACTATGGCACCTC
>CAZAIS010000165.1:0-6234 GCA_964485255.1 uncultured Acidimicrobiales bacterium
TCGAAGCCGCTTCTGTGCGCCACCTGCGCCCGGTAAGACGAGGGGACGGTCTGGTTGTTGCGGACCGCGACCCAGGCGCAGTGGATAGCGCCGCCCTGCATCGCGGTGTCGGCGCTCAACAACTCCCAGTTACCGCTGTAGTCACTGAGCCGCCGAGTCGGGTTCCAATCGCCGGCGGCGTCTCGATACCTGTAGGTGAGATTCTCGTTTCTGTGATGGTAAGCGCCGTATTCGCCCTCCGGCCGGGTATGGTCCCTCGACCATTCGTAGGTCGTGTAGATGACATGCAGGTTGCCCGCCGGGTCGAAATCGATCATCACCAGGGCCGAACTCCACTTGCCCGATACGTCGGTGAACATGACCGGCTCTGTCCATGCTCCCTCGGAGAACACGGTGTAATAGATCCTGGCGGTATATTCGATCCTGAATCCTGCGGCATCGGGAGGCTCGGATATGTCGGTTTCCACGTACCGCTCGTAAAACAGGTGAAGCCTGCCTGCGCTGTCGATCTCGCTCCATCCGCTGCCGTAATTGACGCCCGCCGCGGGCGAAGGCGAGAACGGCCTGGACATTGTGGTCCAGCCCCCGGTACCGCTCCCCTCGTTTACCTCTTGCCGGACCTCGCCCGCCGGGGCGGGCGCGCCGGGCGACGCTTTCCTTTCCGCGCGTACGGTCTTTGGGCAGTACTCCTCGGGCATGCCCCCCCTCAGGGTTCCGGCGCAGGCCGCTCCACCAGCTAGCCGCTTCGCGAGGTCCGTGTTGAGATACGAGGTGTTCTCCGGAGCCGCCAGTTCCGTTGCGCGCCCGGTACCCGTTGCCTGCCCGGACCCTGCGGCCCCCGCCGGTCCGGCGGCGGCACATAGCAGCAGGGCCAGCGAGAGGATCAGGGCGCAACGCGGGGTCCTGTGTTTTCCATCGGCAATGGCTTTCGACAAGAGTACCGCCTCCCGAGGTTGTCACGCCCGGACCGTACGGTTTCGGTGTGACCGGAGACGGTCTCCTTCCCCCGGTATCCAACCTCCACCTACCAGCCGCGGGGCTTTCTCGCACCGCCGTCAATCGCGCGCCGCCCACTCTTTTGCTTTCTCCGTTTTCGGATAGGTCGCGATTCTACGGGTCGCCGTTCCAGGCAACATGATGTTACCACGAACCTTGTCTGTTCCACGCCGCTGAGCGGGCGTATTTCCGCCGGGCGCGCGAGTCGGGTGTGCGCCCCCCGTTGTGCGCTATCCAGCCCGCACCCGCGGGGCCCCATTCCAACAGCCGGTCGCCGCGCGGCTCGAGACCGCGACCGGGGACGATCCGGCGTGTTTCGGCTTATGTCGCACCCGGGATATATAATCTGGCGGGAGGTGATCGCCTCGCTGCAGCAAAGGCGCTTCGTCGAGGTCATAATCGACAGCGCGGTCCGCGAGCTGGACCGCCCGTTCCATTACGAGCTGCCGGCGGAAATGGCCGACGGCGTCCAGGTGGGCTCCATGGTCCTTGTGCCGTTCAACCGGAGGCTGTCTCTGGCGTACGTGATCGGGATGCCTTCGCAACCGGCAGTCTCGAGGACCAAGCCCGTTTCCCGGGTCCTCGACGAACCGCCGATCTTCGACTTCGACGCGCAGCGCCTGTGCCGGTGGATCGCCGACCACTACCTCTGCTCCCTGTCCCGAGCGTTCAGGCTCCTCGTGCCCCCTGGGCGCGCGCGAAGGGTCAAACACATGGTGCGCCTTGCCGTCGATCCTCAAGAGGCCCTCGCCGCCGCGCCGGATGGCCCGGCGCGCAGGATAATCGAATCGCTTGGGGACGCGGGCGCGGAAATCGACATGTCCGTGCTCAAGAAGAAGCTGGGCGCGGGCCCCGCCATGAGCGCCGCGAAGGCCCTCGAGCTGAGCGGCGCCATAACCCTGCGTTTCGTGCTCACCGAGCCCGCCGCCGCGGCCAAGAAAAGGCTCGTGGTGCGCGCGGCCGGCGCGGCACCGGGAAATGAGGTGACGGACGGGCTTCCGCCTCGCCAGCGCGAGATCATGTACGAGCTGCTCGCCAGGGGAGGAAGCGAGTTTCAAAGCGACCTCCTCAACGCCGTCGGCGCGGGCTCGTCGAGCCTCAAGTCACTCGAGCGGAAGGGACTGGTGGAGATCGCGCCGCAGGAGGTGCTTCGCAGGCCCCGCCTCGGGGCGGCGCCGCCTTCCGTGCCACACGTGCCGCACGAGCATCAGCGACTGGCTATCGAGAGGATATGCGATGCCCTCGAGAAGGGCGCGCACGAGGTGTTCCTGCTGGACGGCGTGACCGGCTCCGGCAAGACGGAGGTATACCTTCGCGCGGTCGAGAAGACCCTGGCGAAAGGCAAGCGGGCCATCGTCCTGGTCCCGGAGATATCGCTGACCCCCCAGACCGTTGAGAGGTTCGAGTCGCGTTTCGGGGGCCGGGTGGCCGTCCTCCACAGCAGGCTCAGCCCAGGCGAGCGCTTCGACCAGTGGAGGGGGGTCCGCGAAGGCCGCTACCGTGTTGTGGTGGGCGCGCGCAGCGCTCTTTTCGCTCCCCTCGGCGATCTCGGGTTGATCGTCATCGACGAAGAGCACGAGCCCTCGTACAAGAGCGACACTTCTCCACGCTACCACGCAAGGGACGTCGCCGAGGTGCGCGCGAGGATGTCCGGCGCCGTCCTCGTTCTCGGGAGCGCCACGCCGTCCTTCGAATCGATAGAGCGCGCCAGGGCAGGACGCTACTCGATGCTGTCGCTCCCCGGGCGTGTCGACAACCGCCCCCTGCCCGACGTCGAGCTGGTGGACATGCGCGAGGCCGGAGGGGCTGGCGAGCAGCCGCTACTGTCGATGAAGCTTCTCGACGCCCTGTCGCGGGTGACGGACGCCGGCGACCAGGCGATACTGTTCCTAAATCGCCGGGGCTTCGCCAACTACCTGCAGTGCCGCGCCTGCGGACTCATCATGGGTTGCGAAGAGTGCGACGTGAGCCTCTGCTACCACAGCAGGGGACAGATGATGCTCTGCCATCATTGCGGCCGGAGGCGTTCCGTGCCCGCGCGGTGCCCGGGTTGCGGGGGCGGTCCGTTAAAGCGGTTCGGGGCCGGAACCCAGCGGATCGAAGAGGAACTCGCGCGGCACCTCCCGGGTGTGTCATACATAAGGATGGACGCGGATACCACTACGACAAAGGACGCCCACTGGCGCCTCCTGGGCGCTTTCAAGGCGGGCGAGGCCCAGGTGCTCATCGGCACCCAGATGATTGCGAAGGGTCTTGACATGCCGGCGGTGACGTTGGTCGGTGTAGTAAACGCCGATACGGCCCTCGCGCTGCCGGACTTCCGCGCGAGCGAGCGCACCTACCAGCTCCTCACGCAGGTAAGCGGCCGCGCCGGCCGCGGCCTGCGGCCCGGGCGCGTGGTCATACAAACCTACATGCCCGATCATCCGGCCGTCCGCGCCCTCAGCTCAGGTCCCGCCTCCTTCATCGACGCCGAGTTGCGGGCCAGATCCCAGGCCTTCTACCCGCCTTTCGTCGACCTGGTGAACGTGATGATTACGTCACCGGAGATGCCCTCGGCCTCGAGGGCGGCCCGGCGCACGAAACACATCATGGAGAACGACCTCGACGGCACGGGTGCGATCATCCTCGGGCCCGCGCCCGCGCCGCTGTCACGGCTGCGCGGCTTGTACCGGTGGCACATAATCGTGAAGTCCGCCGACCTTGACGGTATATCCGGCCGCTTGAGGGACTCCGTCGACCGGTTCCACGACTACGCTCGGGACTTCCCTCCCGGGAGGTCCGTAACCGTGTTCCTCGACGTCGACCCCGTCAGCCTTCTGTGAGGACCGGGTAGCCGTCACTCCAGCGGAATGCGCTCCATGGGGTAAGGGAGCGGGACGTCGGGCGGTATCTTCCGGATGTACTTACTGCGGAACTCGGGGTCCTGCATCCTGCACGGCACCGTCTTCTTGCGGTACTCCGGGTGCGCCCTCATCCTGTTCCATATGACTCGAAGCGGCTCACGTCGTACGTTCCCGAAATGCAGGGGGGTGAAATCACAGGGGGTCACGTACCCGTCGTGGGTAATGTGCATCTGGTACTTACCCCCGAAGCACCCGATGATGTCGGTGTCGTTGACGTAGGACATCGTCACGATCTTGGGACCGGACTCGCGCGCGAACTGGCCCTCCTGGAGCTCGCACAGCGCCCTGTGGTCGCCCGGCGTCAGCAGCATGTCCTCCCGGTCCATCATCTTGCCCGTCGGAGTGACGTCGAAAACGGTTATCTCGCGGACGCCGAGCCGGCTGCCCAGCTCGTAGAACCTCTCGACGTGGCCCCGCTCCACCGCCTCGCGCGTAGCGAAAGTGCTTATGCCGGTCGATATTCCCTCCTCGCCGGCGGCGCGAAGTCCGGCGCAAGCACGCTCGAACAGGCCCGGCACCCCGCGGGCGCCGTCGTGCACCTCAGCCTCTGGGCTGTCCAGGCTCACGAAAACGACCTCCAATCCCGCGGCCTTGAGCTCGCGCGCGCTTTCCCGATCGAGGTAGTAGCCGCTGGTAAATATCTGCGGGGTGGCCTCACAGCGGTCGATGTGCGCCACCAGGTCGGCCAGGTCGTGCCTGGCCATCGGCTCTCCTCCCGTCAGTACGATGCTGCCCACCATCATGTCCACGCACTGCTCGATGACGTCTTTGACCTCGCTGTTCGACATCTCTCCGTCACGCGGCCTCCTGTAGGCGGAGCAGTGGTAACAGGAGCACGGGCACCTTGCCGTCACCGCCAGCGTGACGGCCGTGGGGCCGGAATCCAGGTGAAAGTCGCGCCGGAGGCCTCCCCTGATAACGCGACTGTAAGCCTTCCTGCTGGTGAAGGGGGGTATGTAGAAAGTGTAGGCGTTCCCGGACGCGTATTTGGTGAACGGAATTCTCTGCGGTAACAGCTTGACCAGCCAGCAGCCGAGCGAGAACGCACCTGGCATCTTCGGGGGCCCCAGGTGGTGGTAGAAAAACCTTCTGAATGAGCGCATCGGCGGGCGTTTCTTCCGGAAGGCGGCACCTGCTTCCGGACAAGCGTTCTCTCGATCTTCCAAGTATTATCCTCCAGGGCGTGATACCCATTCATGCATCCGGACTTCAATTTCAAGAATAGCACACGTCGCCCGCAAGTCCCGCGCTCACGGCACCCCGGCGGGATTGCCGCCCAGGCGGGCACGCGCCCCTCCACTTTACTACGACAACCCGCCGGGAACGGTTCCGGCACGGGCCGGGAAACGCTCCCGCCGCACCCGTCGCTGACCGGCGCCGCGCTTTCCGGCCGGCGCCTCTTCGCGAAACCAGGCAGGAAAACCGGGAGGCGTCGGAGAATCCGGTTCTTGACGCACGGGGCGGCTTTCATCGAGCAGGAAGCATCCACTGTCAAGGACCGCCGGTCCAAGGGATAATTGTTGAGGCCGTCGCGACAACAAGGAATCAGGCCGGGAGGGACAATGAGAAAGCACCGTTACACCGCAGTCGCCGTCGCATCGCTGGTCGTCATCCTGTGCCTTGCCCTACCCTCGTCAGCGGCCTTCGAATGGGTCGATACCGGGAACCCGGGTTCGCCCGGGGAGGTCTCCTGCCTGGCGTACGACGCTGAAAACGACGTTCTCTTCGCGGGTACGCGCGCACAGGGTGTATGGCGCCTCAGGAACGCGTCGACGGCCTCGAGTGGATGGGGCAAGGTGCTGGGTACCGGGACCATGAGCGGAGACGTCCTGAGCCTGGCGTACGACGGCGACAACGACATCCTGTACGCCGGCACTTCCCTGGGGGCCGCGGGCACGGGCGGGGTTTTCAGGCGGCTCGCGCCGAACACCACCGGACCGGCATGGGTGGACCTGACCGATACGGGCGCGTGGAATCCCCCGGGGCATACCCAGTTCGGCGTCACCTGCCTTGCCTTCGACGACGTCAACGAGCGCCTCTACGCGGGCACCTGGGCGGACGGCGTATGGCGCCTCGGCAATCCTCATTCCGCGCTTCCCAACCCCTCCTGGTTCACCATGCAGGGCCCCGGCGTCCCGTCGTACGTCAACTCCCTGCTCTACGATCCGGCGACCACGACGCTGTACTGCGGGCTTCCCGGCTCGGGCGGGTTCTACCGGTGCAACGCCCCCGGCAAGCCCGCGCACCCGATAACGTGGACACTTCTCGGAGGGACGATCGGCTCGAACACCAGCGTATGCCTGGCGCTCGATCCGGCGAACAACGTTCTGTT
>CAZAIS010000166.1:0-6218 GCA_964485255.1 uncultured Acidimicrobiales bacterium
ACCTCGAGTACGTAGCGGAAGAAGTACTCCATCGGGCATCTCGCAAGCGTCTCGAGGCGGCTCGGGGAGACCGGCGGACCGCCGGGCGATGCGTAGTCACAATCCGGCCCGGCCTCAGGGACGTAGCCGTCGTACTCCGTGAAACGGTTGCTCTCCCGAGAAGCGAGCGCGCGGAATCCCCGCGCGAGGTTCGAGAAGTTTTCCCCGATCGTGTCCCTCGGGGTCTTTATCGGGCCGGCGGAGCAGATGCGCCAGAGCCACCACTCGTTCATGTCAACGCAACGACCGGCGTCCGCCGGAGCGAACGACGCGGGAGGCTCCGTCAGCCTCGGAAGCCTCACGGGTTCGCCGCCCAGAATGCTGCTCGCCGATATCAGGATGCCGCTCGGGAACATCTCTCTGTCGTCGGCCAGGCCGCGCAAGCAGTAACTGAGCGTCACCTCGCCGCGCAGCCTCGCCATGAGCCTCGCGAAGCCCTCGACCTTCAGGTCCAGCCTGGCGCCCGCGGTCGGCAGGTCGCTCGAGATGGCGGCCCGCTCCGCGTCGAGCAGGAGGGCATCCTGCAACCCCGCGCCTGGGAACCGGGTGTCGTCCATGCCTAGCACGAATGTATGCGGGCGACCGGAGTGCCCGCCCCGGCGCGCGTTCGAGGCGTACAGCCGGCCGGGCGCCGGTCCCTGTCCCAGCACACGGGTTGCCGACGGGAGGTCCGCGAGCCAATCGCGCACGTCGAAGCCGGGTGAGCCCTCCCCTTCGCCCAGGTATTCGGCGAGCTCTTCCACGCGCTCGAGCAGGGCCTCGCAGCCGTACGAGTCGAGCTTGCTTACCTTACGGGCGAGATTCTCGAGGAAATATGCGGCATGCTCCAGTACGGCCGGCCCGCTCTCGTCCGGGGCCGGGGTGTGCTCCACGAGGGAAGCCATGAGATCCTGCAGGAGCCCGAGGCCCTCGAGGCGCGCGGCCGCGTGCTCCTTACGAGCGTCGGCGTCCCCGGGGTCTTCTTTATTGTCTTCTCCGGGGAAACCGGGCCGCTCCAGCTTGAGCCGTTGCGCGTCGACCGCCCGCGCGAGGCAGCCGGCATACCGGTCGAGCCCGGCACCGACGGGAACCGCACGCATGATCGCCCCCAGGCGCGCGAAGCTCAAGCCCGGCTCGTCCCGGCGCGAAAGCCGCAGCAGGCCGTCATGGATCATCCGCACGATCCCCTGCTGCGGGTAGCCGTCCCGGATCCACGCGAGCCAGGCCGAAAGCGCCCTGCCCGGGCGCGAATACCCGGCGGGTATTCCCTCCGAGAAAGACACCGGGAGCTCGTCCGAGCCCTCGGGCATGACCCGCACCACCAGCTCGTACAGGTGAGAGACGTAGGTATCGGTATCGGTGTAGATGACTTCAACCTCGTCGAGCGGGATGCCGCGCTCGACGCACGAGCGGAAGACCTCTCTAACCTCGTTGGCCTCTCCGACGGCGCCCTTCACGCGCGCCGTACCGTCGAAGGCGGGCCCCGGAGCGCCCGAAGGCTCCAGGCACCAGCGCAGCAGCATGGCGTCCGTCATGGGCTCCGGGACGCCCGTCGCGTTCCGCGCCTGTTCGCACGGCTCGTCCACGGGCAGAACCACCCTGGCGTCCCCGGGGACCGCCTCCCACAGCGCGCGCTCCAGGCCGCGAAGGTCGCGCTCCGCGTCCGCCGCTGTCAACAGCCTTACCCCCGGAGCCGGGTACCGGTTTTCGCGTATGGCGTCCAGGGCCATCCGGAAGACGGCCGCCTGGTCGGCCAGGCGCTCAGAGGAAAGCGCCTTCTCGTAGGTCTCGAGCATGTCTCGTATCTCGACGCCCTTTCGCCCGACCTCGAAATCCCCCGGGTCGAGCCCGCCGGCCGCGACGCCCGCCATACGCAGCTCCCGGATGGCCGAGGCGACCGCGCGGATCATCCCGGGGCTGGGCTTCAGTCCGGCCAGATACGCCTCGCCTCTCTCGCCCGACGAGGCGTCCCGCGACAGCCGGCTCACTATACCGGCCACCAGGACCTCCAGGCGCAGGCCGCGTGCCACGTCCAGGCCCTTTTCCTCGATCGCGGGGCCGGCGAGGTCGAGGGCGATGCGCCACAGGGTGGCGGTGCGGGCGTTGAACACCGGCTGCCCGGAGCGCGCGACTGCGTCCAGCCACTGGAAACCGACACGCCGGGACGGCGCTATAAGGACCTTTTCCTCGAGCGGGTGCTTGCCGCAGTATTCTCGAAGACGTGATGTAAAAACGTTCAGCAGCAGGTTCATCGCCTTTCTTTCCGCGACACTTTCCGCACCCGCGGCGGCGGTCCGTCAGCTCCAGGGTAATACTATCAGTTGCCAATGACGGCTCACCGCGCGGGGGCGGGGCGTTAGCCACGCCCAGGTTGACCACGTCCCCGTAATGACGGCTCACCGCGCGGGGGCGGGGCGCCGGGGGTGGAAAGCATGATGGGGTTAGCCCGTCCGGCGTGTGGCCGCGGCGTGCTAGAATCGCGTCCTGGAGCTTTGCTCGAGAACGGGAAGATCGAAAGGAGACATACGGTTTGAAGCAGCCGAAGCTCGCGACGCGAGAGGACGCGCTGCCCGGGCGCGTCACGCGGGCGCGAATCAACGATGACTCCCCGGGGCTCCACAGGGGACGCTTTCAGCTCGACCGCGACCGCGTCCTATACAGCGGCTCTTTCCGCAAGCTGCAGTACAAGACCCAGGTCTTCGTCACCCACGAGGGCGACCTCTATCGCACGCGCATGACCCACACGATCGAGGTGATGCAGATCGCGCGGTCCATCGCCTCCATGCTCGGCTTGAACGAGATGCTGGCCGAGACCATCGCCCTCGTGCACGACATCGGGCACCCGCCGTTCGGTCACGGCGGAGAGCATACCCTCAACGAGCTGCTGATCGATTCCGGCGGCTTCGACCACAATATCCAGGGCCTTCGGGTAGTGGACCGCCTCGAGCGAGCCTACCCGCTGTTCCGCGGTCTTAACCTATGCTGGGAGACGCGCGAGGGGCTGGCCCGTCACTACACGATCTTCGACGACCCGCCGCCGCTGGCCGAGTTCGACATCTACAGGCAGCCTTCCCCCGAGTGCCAGGTGGTCGACGTCGCCGACACCATCGCCTTCTGCACGCACGACCTCGACGACGCCTTGCGGATCGGGCTCGCGAGGCCTGAATGGTTGGAGGAAAAAGCGGGCGAGATATCCCTGATGGCCGAACTTGCCTCGGTCATGGAGACCTCTGTCAGCGAGCCCTCTTGGGAGCTCGGGGCTTCGCGCGGCGACATCGGGCGGGCGCGCGCCGTCAGCAACCTCATCAACCACCTGATACTCGACGTGGTCGACGCCACCGCGCGCAACGTCGAGAAGTCGGGGGCACAGACGCCCGAGGAAGTCCGCGAGCTGGAGTCCCCGCTGGTATCGTTCTCCCCTCAAACCTTCGACGAGGTCGTACGCGTCGCGCGGGGCATGCTCGAGGAGGTCTACAAGAGCCCCATAGTAGGCAGGATGATCTACAAGGGGGAGCACATGCTGGTCGACATCCACGGCGCGTTCATGGAGAAACCTTACCTCCTTCCGCGCGCCTCGAGGGACGACCTCGAGGCCGAGCCCCTGGAGCGCGTCGTCTGCGACCACCTCGCGGGCATGACCGATCGCTACGCGATGGACCTCTACGCCATGCTCTTTCAGCCGTACGTAAGGACTACCGACTGGTTTTGAGATCGGGCTTCGGCGGCCTCCAGTCCTTGCGGTGCACGACGTAGAGCAGGTGGCGCGCCCTGGAGACCGCCACGTACTGGTTGGCCCTGCTGCAGTAGGGCTCTCCCCCGTCCACGTCGCAGAAGACCACGACGTCGGACTCAAGCCCCTTGGCCCTGTGCAGGGTCGAGAACGCGATGGTGTCCTCTTCCCCCGGGGGCGTGAAGTCGATCAGCGGGTAACCGTTCAGGCGGCTGACGCCCGCCATGCAAGACCTTGCACGCCTGTGAGACGAGACGATCATGATCTGGCGCGTGGCGACTCCCCGCTTCATCAGGTCCCTGACTATCCCCTCTATCAGCCGCACCTGCTCGGCCGAATCCCGGTAACCGAAGAACCTCACCTTTTCGCCTTCGACCCAGCCGGGCATGCACTCGATGTCCACCCGCCCCAGCTTCCCGGCCAGGTCGCATATCCTGGCGGTGCTGCGGCAATTGTAGCCGAGCGCATAGGTCTCGGCCTCGAACGGAAACCTGAGCTCTTTGCCGTAGACGTTCTGCTGCTCGTCGTAGAAGATGTGAAAGACGTCACGGCCCCTCTCCTCGAGCAGAGCCGCCGCGACCTCGAGCCACTCGGGCCTGAAGTCCTGGCCCTCGTCCACCAGGACGCAGTCGAAACGGTCGCCGATCGTCTTGAGGGCGTCCTCGAGAAGCATCGGGGCGATGTCTTCATAGAACTCCCTCTGTTCGCCGGCACGCTCCGGCACGTCGAAGTCGAGGCCTGCCCGCCGGGCGTATTCCTCGCACAGGCCGTGGAAGTTTCTCACGGTGATCGCGCCGGGCCCGCCGCCCGAACGCAGGCCCGCGGCGTCGGCCCAAATCGTAAGGTAGGCTGCCAGCGGCTGGTTGTAACAGAGGACCAGGACCCTCGCCCCGTCCTGCGCGAACCTGCGGGCGTTCCCCATCAGGAGCTGTGTCTTGCCCGTGCCCGCGTAGCCCTTGAAGAGCGCCCTCTTCCTGCCGGCCACCGCCTTCAACAACCTGCATTGGACGTCCGTCAGGGCAACGAACCTGTCTTCCTCCAGCTCGAAGCGGACGTTCAGGGGGACGGTCACCTCGTAGCGCGCGAGAAGGACCTTCCGCAACAGCGCCTGGTACTCTTCCTCCGTAAACCCCCGCGATCCGGGCCTCTTCCCGCGCCAGGTATCGAAGATCCTATCGACGCGCGGCGCGATCGCGTCCCTGTCCCCGTGGTCGATCACGATCCCCGGCTCTACGTGTAGCGGCAGGTCTTCGCGGGGCGCTATCCCGTCAGGAAAAGCGACCGCGTAACCGAGAGTCACCGGAAGCGGGCCGGGGCCGAAGACCCCGGCGGCCCTGATGCGCCTGGCCAGCGTGTTGACGTTGCGCTCGGCCTGTAGAAAAGGGTCCTTTATCGTGTATTCCCGGCCGTCGTGGGACGTCGAGACCCACTGGTTCCTGGATGGGACCCGCCTGATCCGGCCGCCCTTGACCTCGATGACGAGAAGGCCCTTCTCGCGGTGCAGCACCAGAAAGTCGGTCTCGCCGCGCCGCATCGAGCCGCCCGAGTAATCGAGCAGGTGGACGCCGTGAAACACCCGATAACCGTCGGGCAGCCCGCTCTTGAGCCACTTGTAGAAGAGCGCCTCGCCGTGGGCTTCAGGGCCCACTTCGAGGTCCGGGATCATCCTTGCCATTCACCGCTCCATCGACATCCGCCGCGTCCGGCTATTCGAGGTTTACTATCCGCAGGATCCTGTCCAGCCGGAACGACCTCGTGTAACCGTCGCCGCAGTCGGCCTCCATGAAGTGCCCTCCCCTGACAGAGAAGACGCATGAGGGCCTGACCTCTATGGGCCTTGGAGGTCTCCCGCCGCCCGAGTACATCATCATCACGCTGGAACCCCGGTCGACGGCCTCGTCGATCGCCACCCTGACCTCCTCGAGCTCGGGCGGGACACGCGCCTCTATTCCATCCTGGGAACCCAGCCGCGGCGAAGAGCAGACGTCGAGTACGTCAGAGAGGCGGCGGTCTCTCCAGGACGGCTCCGCCGTTACGGCCTTCTCGAAAATCACCCTCGCGGCCCGGGCGTCCGACAGCGCCCTGTGGGACTCGCCCTGCTCTATGGCAAGGACGCTCACGATTGTCTGGAGCCTGTAATTCGGCATCGCCGGCAGAAAGCGCTTGGATGCCTTTATCGTGCAGACGACGTGGTTCGGGGGGAAACGCATGCCGGCCCTGGCAAGCTCCGTGGACAGTATGGACGTATCGTAACGAGCGTTGTGCGCGACGAGCACCCGGTCCGCCGCGAATTCAAGCAGCCGCCTGAGGACCTCTGGCGCCCTCGGCGCCCCCGCCACCATCTCGTCCGTGATACCGTTGACGCTCATCTCTCCCCTGGGGATCGAACCCCCCGGGTCCCCCGGGGTCCGGAAGCTCTCGCCTTCCTCCCCCAACTTGAACCTCACGGCGCCCACCTCCACGATGCCGC
>CAZAIS010000167.1:0-6198 GCA_964485255.1 uncultured Acidimicrobiales bacterium
CGGCCTTCGATCAGGCGGGCGTCATCACGGCCGAGAGTTCCGAGGACTTCCTGGACCTAGTCACCGCGTTCTCGTCTCTGCCGGCGCCGCGCGGGGGACGCGTGGCTATCATGACCATGGGCGGGGGGTGGGGCGTTGTCGCCGCCGACGCGTGCGACAGGGAAGGCGTGGAGCTGGCGAAGCTGCCCGACGGCGTCATCGAGGAGATCGACTCGCTCCTTCCAGCCTACTGGAGCCGTGGGAACCCGGTGGACCTCGTCGGCAACCTCAGGAGGGCCAACCACTTCAAGGTCATCGACGCGCTGGTGCGCTGCGAGGAGGTGGACCTCCTTATCATCATGGGCGCGGTGCTCGGCAAGGAGATGCTGATGCACAACCTGACTTTCATGCTGCTTCGTCCGCTCTTCGTGCTTGGCAGAAAGAGTCTCACGGCTCTTCACCGCTTCGTGTCATCCCTCAGGAGCGGCTTCGCGAAGTCGGTCTCCGACCGTAACGTGAAGAACCCCGAAGGCTCGGTCGGGATAGACCCCCTGGAGCTGTGGAACTGGACCGACACCGCGCTCGTGGGCCACCTCAAGAAGCTCATGGCCGAGAACAACAAACCGATAATCACGGTCTCCATGAGTGACGCCAGGAAATCCAGCTTCCGCCGCCTGGGAAGCCGCGGCATCTTCACCACCCCCATGCCCGAGCGCGCCGTCCACATCGCCGCCAAGCTCATCCAGCACGCCCGATAGGCGGATAGGCGTCGTTCACTTTGTCTTTTTTGTTTACTTTTTTCGTTAGCCGGTGAGAACGTCTTCACGCGCTCGGGTACGTCTGCCGCCCTGGTATTTCTTCATGCCCAGTGCGTCAAAGTGAGAAGAGCCTCGCGGCCGCTGCTATTTCCCGTGGCCGTCGGCCCGGCCACCGGCCCCGAGGCATAAAACACGCCCGCGTTCACCGCGCGCTCGATGGTCAATCGGAATAGCCACCCACGGTGTCGGTCCCCGCGCCGCGCGAGTTCCAGTACATGGCCCGTTCTACTATGACCTTCTTCCCGGACGCGCTAGAGGTCGATCTCACGAGGATGCCTGCCCTTACCTCCCTGCCCGGGTACCTGTCGGCCATGTTGAAAGTCCTGCGGGATTCGGCCGGTATCGTCTCGGTGAAAGTCTTGTTGTCAACGCCCTCGGCCGAGAGGTAGGTTATCTCGACCGTGAGGTCACTCGGATTGGGGTTCTGCACCAGCGTCCAGGTTTCGTAACCCCCTCCGCACTGCCCGTCCGGCAGGTTGAAGAAGCGGTGGGGGGCCGCGATCCCTATGGAGTCGTGACACGCTTCCCCGAGGCCGCCGTTCCAGTACATCGCCCTCTCGGCAATGATAGGCTGGTTGCCCGTGACCTTGGTGGAGAAATCCCTATTGTTCAGAAAATCGTTAACCCTCACGGTCTTTCGTGAGCCCGCAGGGATCTTGACCGGGTTTTCGGGGTGAGCGACCGGGCCGGCGTCCGTCATGTAGGTTATCTCGACCTCGGTCTCAGAGCCCTGGGGGTTCTGGACGAGCACGTAGGTCGTGAACCCCCACGCGGTAGTCCCCTCGGCGAGAAAGTAAGCGGGCGCGGCCCTCACCGTCCCTATCGACTCGTGGCCCTGCCTGCGGTTGTTCCTGTACATGGACCTTTCCGCGATAACGGGCCTGTCCGAGTAAACCATGACGCTCGCGTCCTTGCTCCCTATGTCCTCGGCCATGTTATAAGTGCGCCTGGAGTTGGCGGGCACCTTCCTGGTGAATGCCGTGGGCCCTTCGTTCTCGACCATATAAGTGACCTCGCAGGTCGCCTCCGATGCCGTCGGGTTCTGCACGAGCAGCCACGTCTCGAACCCCCAGTTGGAGGAGCCTTCGGGCAGGTACCAGGAATAATCGGGAACTGTCGCCCCGATGGACGAATGCCCCTCGGGAGAAGGGGCCCCTTCGCCCGTCCAGTACATGGTACGGTCTACGGAGATGGCCTTTCCCTCGAGGCACGTGACACTGGTCGAAAAATCCTTGTCGCCCAGGGTTTCCCGGGGGAACAAGGTCAACTGGCTCTGGCCGGAGAGGTACACCTTTCCACCGCTGACCGCGCCGGCGTCGGTCATGTAGGTGACCTGGGCCGACACGGGGGAGCTGTTGGGATTCATTATCGACAGGTAAGTCTCGAACCCCCAGGCCGTGGTGCCCTCCGCCAGGTACCAGGAGCTGTCGAGCGACACGAGCGACAGCTTCTGCGCGTAGACCTCCGGCTTTCCGCTGCGTTCGTCGTCCCACGCCACCACGGCGCCGTCCCGGCCGGACTGGCAGATAGCCAGGTCCGCGGGGTTATCCACATCCGCGACCTCGACACCGCTTGTGCCCCAGCGCCTGCTCCCGGTGCTGCTGAGCGCCTGCGCGGTGATCCCCAGCGGGTGCGCCGAGATCCACCTCCACGCGAAGATGCCGCCCCCGGAGCCGTCGGGAGAGACTACGGAGTCCCATTTGGCCCGCAGGTTCTTGCTGACCACCGCCCCGTTGACCGGCCATCTACCCAGCCCGCTGGGCATCATCCTCTGCGCGTATACGTCCCACTGCCCGGCCCTGATATCCGACCATGTTATTATCGCCCCGCCCTTGCCGTCAGCGCATATTGAGCCTTCTCCCTTCGCCCCGTTGAGCTGTGGGCCGTCCGCGTTGCACACGGCGTTGCCGTGGGCGGTCCACAGGTGCTTCCCGTCCAGGTCGAGCATCTGCGCGTATATCTGCCTCGCGCCCGTGCGATCGTCCTCCCAGGTGATGATGGTATTCCCGTATCCTACAGCCGCCATGTACGGGTACCACTGCGAGTTGGCCGCGGCGCACACGGCAACGCCGTTCGCCTGCCAGCGCCGCTGCCCGTCCCTGTTCACCCGCTGGGCGTACACGTCCCAGTTGCCGCTCCGGGCATCGTTCCACGTGACGATGGCGCCGCCCCACGCGTCCGTGACCACCCTCGGGTAAACCTGGTCGCCGGAAGCAGTGCAGACCGGAACGCCGGTCGATGTCCAGAGGAGCTTGCCGGAAGGGCTGATCCTCTGGACGTAGATGTCGCGATTGGAGCTTCCGGCCCGGTAGTCATCCCAACAGATGATCGCGCCGCCGTCCCCGTCGGCGGTTATACGCGGGTAGTCCTGGTGGCTGGACAGGGTGCACACTCCCACGCCCTGGGTTTTCCACCTGATCCTGCCGTCCGAGCCGACCCGCTGCGCATACACGTCCCAGTTGCCCGCCCGGTAATCCCTCCAGGAGATGATGGCGCCGCCGCAATCGTCGGTGACGATCCTGGCGAAGGGGTCTCGCGTGGGGTTTGTACCGCGTACGGCGGTGCCCTGGCTTCCCCAACGTATCTGTCCGCGCGAGTCGATCCGCTGGGCCTGGATATCGCTGCTGGTGCCCCTGTCGTTCACGAAGGCGACGATCGCGCCTCTCACCCCGTCACCTACGCTCACCGCGCTGCCGTTGGGTCCGGGCCTGGTGGTCACGCGCTGGCCGTTTTCGGTCCACATCGCGGCGGCGGCAAGTGCCGGCGACGCCGAAACGCAGACCACGACTGCCACAAGCGCAATACCGGTGAAGACGGATACGGTGAGTCGAATTGTGCTGCTGCCGCATGATCTCATAACAACCTCCCAGCCGCCGCATGAAGCCCAAACGCGCTTCGGCGCCATCCCTGTGATATATCTCGACTTCCCGAATCCAGCGCAGTTCCCTTCCCGGATTCCCCGGGAGGCGTCGTTCACTTTTTACTTTTTTTGTTCACTTTCTGTCGTTCACCCTGCTCAAAGGCTGAAAAGTAAACAAAAAAAAGTAAAAAGTGAACGACGCCTTGACAGGCAAAGAAGGGACTTGTATTCTGCTGTGAGTGAGCGCTCACTTGCCGACGGCGAAGCGGGTATCTCGATGGCGAACGGACCGCGTTACGAACATATAATCCTCTCCTCGATCAACGTCTTCTCGCGCACCAACTACGAGAAGGCCACCACCGCGATGCTGGCGCGCGAAGCCGGCGTCGCCGAGGGCACGCTCTACAAGTATTTCTCCAGCAAGAAGGAGCTGTTCCTGGCCTGCTGCGCCTACGTCGAGGATATGCTCCTCGCCCGTTACCGCGAGATCTACCGCGAAACGAAAGACCGCCCGGTCGAGTACCTCCGCCGGGTCGCGCAGAGCTACCTCGAGTTCGTTCTCGAGAACCCCAACATGCGCCGCTTCCTCGCGTTCATCCTCAACAACAGCTTCGACGACGACTTCCGCGGCGAGCTTGAGCGGTTCGTCAGGCTCAACGTGGGCGCGACCGAGCGCATGATCGAGCTCGGGATCGACAGGGGGGAGATAACGGGAAAGATAGACCCCACGGGGGCGGCATGGCTGTTCGTTGGCGGTTACTTCACCCTGATCATGATGGCGGAAGTGGGGGCCACCGAGGCGCTGAGCCCCAAGTACCTGGACAGCCTCTTCCAGGCCGTCCTGCGGTGCGACTGAAACGAAAAGGCGGTGTGACGGTGACGGAAAGGACGGATACGCTCAAAGAAAAAGCGCGCATGTACTACAAAAGGGTCTGGCTCGTCTGTCGAGTCGCCCGCGCGATCGTGCTGTTCATGGCCGACGAGCGCCGGCGGGGCACCCTGTGGGTCAACCTCAAGAGCATGGCGAAGGCGCGCGGCCTCTCGCTCGCGGTGGACATGTCCCATGCCGACCTCCTCGAGGAGAAGGCGGCCAAGCTCGGAGAGCAAGCGTTCCTGATGTTCCGCGACGAGGTCGTCAGCTACGCCGAAATGGACCGCAACGCGAACCGGGTCGCGAACTGGCTAAAGGGCCTCGGCGGGCGCGGAGGGCTCGGCCTCGCCATCCTGATGAAAAACTCCCCCCGCTGGCTCGACGTCTTCTTCGGGCTCGAGAAGCTCGGCATGTACGCGGTGCCGGTCAACGCGGCCCTTCGCGGCGACCAGCTCGCCTACATCCTCGACAACTCCGAGGCGCGCTTCCTGGTCGTCGACCACGACCTGCTCGAGCACGTCCGGGCCGTCGAGGAAAAGATCCCGGGCATCGAGCGCCTCATCGTCAACATGGAGAACGCGCCCGCCGGCTTCACCCTCCCCGAGGGCGCCCTCGACCTCGCTGACGCCTACGCGCCGGGCATCAGCACCGGCAGGCCTCCCGACCGCTACGACCCCGACGACGTCTGCATAATCATGTACACGTCCGGCACCACCGGCATGCCCAAGGGCGTGGTCTCGCGCTACAGGGGGACCAACGTGAAGGGGCTTTCCATCATCACCCGCATCGTCTCCCGCGAGGAAGAGGTCAGCTATACCTGCTATCCCCTCTTCCACGCGAACGCGCTGTTCCTCACGGTAACCACGACCATGCACTCCGAGGGCAAGGTCGGCCTGGGGGAAAAGTTCAGCGCCAGCCGCTTCTGGGACGAGACGCGCCGCTTCGGCGCCACCACCTTCAACGGGCTGGGCGCGGTAATGCCGATCCTCATGAAGCAGCCGGAGAAGCCAAACGACGCCGACAACCCCGTGCGCGTCGTCATATCCTCGGGCTGCCCCGCGGACATGTGGCGCGACTTCGAGCGCCGCTTCGGCCTGGAGATCTACGAAGGCTACGGCGCGGTGGACGGCGGCAGCGTAGTCATCACCAACTTCGGCACCGCCCCGGTAGGCTCGATGGGCAAACCCCTTGGCGCGAAGATCAAGCTGGTCGACGCCGAAGGGCGAGAAGTCCCCGGCGGCACGCCCGGCGAGCTGATCTGCTACGTGGGCGGGAAGAAAAGCTCGGTGGAGTACTTCAAGAATCCCGACGCGACCAGCGGAAAGGTGCGCGGGGAATGGCTCTACACCGGTGACCTGTGCTACCTGGACGAGAAGGGCTACGTCTATTTCGTGGGCAGGAACACCGAGTCCATGCGCCGGCGCGGCGAGAACGTCTCCGCGCTGGAGGTCGAGACCACGATTCTCCAGCACCCCGACGTGCTCGAGTGCGCCGTGTACGCCGTTCCCTCCGACCTGGCCGAGGACGACATCATGGCGACCCTGGTCCCCGTCGAGGGTAAAAATATAGACCCGGCCAAGCTCCCGGCGTTCCTCGACGGGAAGATCGCGCGCTTCGCGGTCCCCCGATACTACAGGGTCGTTCCGGAACTGCCCAAGACCGAGACCCAC
>CAZAIS010000168.1:0-6108 GCA_964485255.1 uncultured Acidimicrobiales bacterium
CGCGGTCGTCGAGATGGGCGGCGGGCAGGCCGTCGCGGCGGGCGGCGAGGTGAGGGCATCGCTGGCGCTTCCGATCGCCGGGTTGATGTCCCCGCTTGGCGCGCGCGAGGTCGCGTCGGCGGTCGAGGATCTGGACCGGCGGGCAGAGGCGCTCGGCTGCGCGCTGGACGATCCGTTCATGACGATGAGCTTCATGGCCCTGCCGGTCATCCCTTCCCTGAAGCTGACCGACAGGGGCCTGGTCGACGTTGCCGCCTTCGGTTTCGTGTCTCCCTTCACCGGCTGAGTGAAGACCGGGGACAGGCGCGGGCGGTGCCCGGCGGGCGGTTCCCGTCAGTCGGGCGGGAAGTTCAGCAGGTCGTCCCGGCCCAGATCGGCCAGCACGATCCGGTAGTTCCTGTAAAACGGCTTGAGAAGCGGCAGCAGGCGCATCGCTTTAGGGATGGGTCCCTTGGCCTTGATGTGGCCGCGGGTGATGGCCGGCATCAACTGGAGTCTCTCCATCCAGAAGAGGTGGGCGCTCAAGGCCTCCATTGTCATGACGATTGTGGGCTTGATGTCGTTGGGGCCGGTGATTATCCGGATCGGCTCTTCGGTGCACACTACGGTCAACTCGGGAACAACGTCTTCGCCCCAACGCTCGACGTCGTGATACTTGAACTGCAGGACCAGCTTTGATTTCTGCAGCTTCTCCGCGATCGCCGGGTCCTTGAGGGTCAGAGCGCAGACGTTCTCGGCGATCCGGTACATCTCGTCGGGTGTGATGTCAGGACGGTCTTCCTTGCGCCACTTAGCCTTAGCCATAGTCCGCTCCTTTCCGACATGTAGAGGTATCGGCGGTTATTCTAGCACAACGCAATGCATTTCAAGCATTTATCAAGGGGGCTCTTCGACGGAAGGTCACAGAACCGCGGGTCGCCAATTAATCCATTAGCCGGACAAGCCATCCCTCGAGCCTTGCCGCGTGGCGCCATGAAGCTGTTTGGAAGGAAAAAACAAGACATGGGCGCGCCGGTCGAAGCCGGGAACGCGGACCCAGCCGCCCCGGACGCCGGGGCGTCCGCTTCACAGAACGAACCGGGAGGCGTTGAGGCCGCCCCGGTGGTGCCGCAACAGCCTCAAGCGCGGCCGGGGGCGCGGGCCGGCGACACGGCGGCACGGGCTGGAACGGCGCCTGAGGTTCCCGGAGGCGCACACGAGGGCCGGGAATCCGGGGGCGGGACCGGGGAACCTCCAGGGAGATCGCGGCCCGGGGCCGGGCAGGCAGAGACGCCGCCGGACGAACGGCCCGGCGTTTCCTCGCGAGACTTTTTCGACCTCTCTCCCGATGAGGCCGCGCGATACATGCCTGAAGGCATGGTTGTCGCCGCCCCCAGGCGGATTGACTTCAGGCCCGTTCTTAAGGTTCTCGTACTCCTGGCGGTGGCGGCCCTGTTCGTCGCGGGACTGTACTTCCTGTGGCCGACCTCGAAAGCCCGCGTCCCCGATCTAACAGGCATGAGCCTCGCGAAGGCCATGGACGCGGCGAGGTCGAAGGGATTCGCGCCTACTGTCAACAAGTGGAAATGGTCGGAGGCCTTCGGCGACGGCACGGTTCTCTCCCAGGACCCGGAGGCCGCGCGCGTGGTAAAGAAAGGGTCCGGCATATCGCTGACCGTCAGCAAGGGTTCGCGGCCGGAGCAGCAATCTAAACCGAAGGTCGCGACCACCGCGCCGCAGACCACGCCGGGGGGCGGACCTTACGCGGGCAAGACCGTATGCGTGGACCCGTCCGGACAGTCGCGCCTCGCCTCGGACGAGTGGGCCGATCCCGGGATGACCCGCAAGGTGACGCCCGAGAAGGTGGTCAATGGCGCCACCACGGGCAACGCCGATTACCTGGTTAACCTGGACATCGCCCTCAAGCTGAAGGACCTCCTCGAAAAGGACGGCATGTCGGTGGTTATGACCCGCGAAACGAGCGACGTAGACATCGACAACGCAGCGAGGGCGGACATGGCCAGCAACGCGAACGCCGACCTCTACGTGCGAATCGACTGCGCGTACTCGGAAGACGCGTTCAAGAGAGGTACCCAGACGTTGTATCCGGCCATGAGCACCTGGACCGAGGCTATATTCGAGAAGAGCAAGGCGGCGGCCCTCTTTGTGCAGGAGGAATTGCTGAAGTCCTGCGGGACGGAGGACCTCGGGACCGTGCCGGTCAACGACCTGGCGGGGTTCAACTGGTCGAAGGTGCCCGTGGTGCAGGCCGAACCCGGTTACCTATCCAGCCCCCGCGACGACACCCTGCTGGCCGAGGACAACTACCGGTGGAAAGTCGCCTGGGGGCTCCGCAACGGGATCATAAAGTTCATTACGAGCCCGTAATGCCGGCGGCGGGCGATGTCCTTTGCCTGCTTCACCGGTGTTATACTGTCTCGAATCGGACCTTGTCGGATCGCGCGACGATCCCGTGCCGGGGGCACGACACGGAGAAAGGGGTTCCAGGTGGCCCGCTATAACCTCAAGGACGCGCCCAAGACCACGCCCGAGGAGCACGAGGCGGTGGCAAGAGCTTTCTGTGAGAAGCTCTTCGCCGACCCCGCGGTCACGCGCAAGCTGCTGGCATCGAACGTCGTCGCCCGGTTCACGTACTTCGACGAGGAACTCTGGGGCAAGGACGTGACGGTGGACCTCACGGTGGACTGCCGCGGGGACTCCATTGAAATAATCACCGGCGACTGCGGTATCAAGCCCGATTTCGAGATAATCGAGTCGCGTATAACCGGGCATATCTACTGGATGGGCAAGCTCAACTTCATGACCGCGATCACCCGCGGGCTCATCAAGGTCAACGGCTCGATCCGGATGGCCATGAAGCTGCTGCCCATTGTCAAGCCGGGCTTCGTCATCTACCGGGAGACCCTCGAGGAGATGGGCTATCAAGACCTCCTCGCCTTCCCACCCGACTGAATCGGCGGCCTCCGGTCCAGCCGCGCGGACCGGCACCGCCTCGGGGAACAGGGGGCCGCGCTCCATGTTCCCTTGTCTATCGGAAGCACCCACGGGGCGGGACCACCCTGTATCTCGCGACGGGAGACCCGCCTCAGGTGACGGTGACGGTGAAGGTCACGGTCCTGGCAGGCTTCGCCTCCTTGTCGAAAGGCTGGCGGTAGATCATCACGATCGTGCCCGTTCCCTTGCCGACCGCCTCGAAGGTCCACCTCTCCACGCCGCCGACGCCCATCTTGTTGTCGGGGTTCTCCCCCGCGACGTACGTGGACCGCACTTTCTTGATGACCGAGGGGTTCAGGGACCCGGATATTCCCCACTGGAACCCGGTTGTCGCGTTCGACTCGAGTTCGATAACGAACCGGTCATTCACCTTCGCGTCGATCTTCGTTTTCGTGATCGTGAACGTCTTGCCGTCGGCGGACATCCCCCCGCCGCACCCGGCGGCCGAGACCGCGAGCACGACCGAGAGCGTGGCGGCGGCCGCGAAAATCAAACGTTTCATGCCTTCTCCTTTCCGCGTGGGACATCTCCAATTGGACGCCGGGCCCCATCCGCCCGGTTCCGCTAATAAAGCAGGGGATCAGCAAAGCGAAACGGCCCACGCCACCGCCCGCTCCGGTTCCCACGACGCGAAGCGATTCCCTCTGGACCGCTGGAGTGGGCCGCCGGCCTCGACGGACCGGTCGGTCCTCCCGCGGTCCACTGTCGAATCATCCCGCTCCACCTGCCGATCACCGCCGGATTGTTAGAATAATAACAGGAGGCGGGCAACCGGGGTAGAAAAACCACCGTGATGGACAGAATGCGCCCGGGAGCGTGCGTAGCAGGCAGGTCAAGCCATCAGGGTACACGAGGCGGAAAGCAATTCACTTGGAGCTCAACTGGCCCATCAGGATACTCGTCGTGGAGGACGAGGAGCCTGTCGCGAAAATACTGAGCATATTCCTGTCCAAGAAATTCAAGGCCAGTGTCGAGACCGCGTGCTCGATCGATTCGGCGAAATCGAAGATCGATGCCGGCGATTTTGACATCATCACGCTGGACTACCAGTTGCCTGACGGCAACGGGCTGGAGCTGCTGGAGGAAATCTCGAGACAGGACGCGCCCCCCAGGGTCATCATGGTCACTGGTCACGGGGACGAACAGGTGGCCGTGAAATCCTTCGAGCTCGGCGCTTCCAGCTACGTGGTCAAGGACAGGCGTCTCAAGACCATGCTCTCCGATTCGATCGAGAAGGTGCTGACCGATCTGACCCTCGAGATGACGTCCGAATCCCTGCGCGAGACCGAGAACCGCTACAGGCGGCTGCTCGAGACCGTGCTCGAGGGTGTATGGATGATAGACACCGGGGCGAACACCGTGTACGCGAGCGAAGCCACCGCCGGGATGCTGGGGTACGAATCGGGTGACGAGCTGCTGGGGCGCTCGCTTCTGGACTTCGTCAGCGTCGAGGACAGGCCGCGGATGGAGCGACGACTCGAGGAGAGGAGATCGGGTATCCGCGAGCGGTACGAGTTGCGCCTGTTGCGGCGGGACGGATCGGAGATCTGGGCGATAGTCTCGGCGGCGCCGATTGTCGATACGGAAGGAAACTACCGCGGCGCGCTCGCCGCCCTCACGGACATCACCGAGCGGAAGAGAATCGAGAGGGAGCTCGGCGAGAGCGAGTACCGCTACCGGACCATCGTGGAGAACGCGATGGAGTATATCTGGACCCTGGACACGGAAGGCAGGTATACGTTCGTCAACCCTTACACCGCGCGTACGACAGGTGTTGACCTCTTGGGCAAGCACTACTCGCTGCTCGTCGATCCGGATGACCTCCCGAGGATCGAGCGCGTAAACGAAGACAGCCTGTCGGGGAAGCCCCAGGAGTACGATGCCAGGGCGCACGACAAGGACGGGAGGTGGTATGACCTCAGCGTGAGGACCGTGCCCCTTTACTCCGAGGGCGCCCTCACCGGGACGGTGAGTTTCGCGAGGGACGTCACCGAGCAGAAGAGCGCGGAGGAGAAGCTCAACACGCTGAACCGGCACCTGGAAAACATCATCGAGTTCCTGCCCGACGCGACTTTCATAATCGACGAGAACAGGCGGATCACCGCCTGGAACCGGGCGATGGAAGAAATGAGCGGCGTGCGCAAGGAGGATATCATCGGGAAGGACCACCAGCAAAGCGCGGTGCCCTTCTACGGAGAAGCCAGGCCTTACCTGATGGACCTCGTTCTGGCCGACAACGACGAGACCGCCGCGAGATACGACAACGTGAGGCGGGTGGGGGACGCGCTGCACGCGGAGGTGTTCACGCCCGCGCTCTACGGCGGCAGGGGCGCCTACGTATGGGCCGGGGCGTGCCCGCTGCGCGACGGCGACGGCCGCATCATAGGCGTCATCGAGTCCATCCGTGACATCACCGAGCGCAAGAGCGTCGAGGACAGCCTCCGCGCGAGCCAGCACGAGCTGAAGACTATCATCGACGGCTCCCCGATCCCTCAGTTCGTGATCGGCAAGGACCACAAGGTCATCCACTGGAACATGGCCCTGGAGGAATACAGCGGCGTGAAGGCAGATGAAGTCGAAGGGACGGACGAACACTGGAGGGCTTTCTACACCGAGAAAAGACCTTGCCTGTCAGACTTGCTGATGGACGAGGATTACCGGAGCCTGGAGACCTGGTACCCGGGCAAGTTCGTCAAGCTGGAGTCTCCGGAGAACGCTTACGGCGTGACCGACTTCTTTCCCACGCTGGGAAGGAGCGGCAAGTGGCTGTACTTCACCGCCATCGCGATGAGGGACGAGGAAGGCGAGATAATCGGCGCCATGGAGACCCTACAGGACGTGACCGAGACAAAGCGGGCCGAGGAGAAGGTGCTCAAGGCGAACGAGGAGCTCGCTTTCTACGCTCATAGCGTGAGCCACGACCTCAAGGGGCCGATCTCGGCGACGCGCCTGGGCCTGGACCTCCTGAAGGACAGCCTTACGTCCCCGGACGAGTTGCTGGACATTGACGAGCTGCTGTCCGCCGTTTCCGCGCTCATGGGGAACGTGGACAACTGTTACTCGCTGGTGGTGGCGCTGCCGTTCGATCTCAAGGTGGAGCCGCTGCCGGTGAAG
>CAZAIS010000169.1:0-6053 GCA_964485255.1 uncultured Acidimicrobiales bacterium
GCTCATGGAACGGCAGGATCTGTATGGCCTGGGCCTCGCGTTTCGCGGTGCTGGACAGCAGGATGCCGAGGGCCTGCGATACGATCGCGAGAAGCGCCACCACTACGAACGCCAGCAGGACGTTTCCGAGGATGGTTATATGGAAAACCAGTATCCCTATGACGAGCAGCAGGAGCGCCTGGAGCATGCCGATCAGGCTGAACGTCGTCGCGTACCCCAGCACGATGTCCCGCTCGGTGAGCGAGGTGGCGAGCATGCGCTCGAGCGTCCCGCCGGTGCGCTCCCCGACAAAGGACACGAGAGTCAGAAGCGTCGTGATCAGGTACACCGCGAACGCCATTATCCCGGGCACGAAGAAATCGATGAACTTGGCGCTCTTGCCGAAGGCCGAGACGACCGAGACGCCGACCGGCTGCGTCCTGTTCATCTGGTCCATCGTCTCCAGGAGCGCCTCGTTCAGGCTCTTGGTAACGGCGTTGGCCACGTTGATGTTGGTCTGGTCCAGGTAGAGGGTGATATCGGCCCCGGTGCCTTCCCCCCCGGCGGCCTCGAGCGCTTTTTTCGAGAAGTCGGACGGGAAGATGATCGCGGCGTAATCCTCGCTGTCTCTGACCAGTTTCTTCGCCGCGTCCGCGTCTTCACCCGTGCTGATGTTCAGGACGTCCCGGTCGAGGTTCGTGATTATCTTCTTTGATAGCGAGACGGTGGGTCCCGCCGGCGAGACGGCGGCCCCCCCGTCCTGGTTGACCACCACCACGCGCACGTTCTTAACCTCGCCGCCGAAAGCCAGCCCGAACACGAACATCGCGAATACCGGCGCTATGATTATGAGGGCGAGCGTGCGCTTGTCGTTGCGGAGGTCCGTGAACACCCTCTTGGATACGGTCCAGAAACGGGGGCTCTTCATCGCGCGTCACCTCCCCGGGCGGCCGACAGCTTCATGAAGGCCTCCTCCAGGTCCCGGGCGCCGGCCCTGCTCAGCACGTCCGGCACCGTGCCTTCCGCGATGAGGTCGCCGTCGCGCATCAGCCCGACCCGGTCGCAGTGGCTTGCCTCGTCCATGTAGTGCGTGGTAATGAGCACGGTCCTGCCGTCCCGCTTGATGCTGTCGAAATACTCCCAGAACGAAGCCCTCAACTCCGGGTCCACGCCCACCGTCGGCTCGTCCAGCAGCAGGAGGGGCGGCTCGTTCACGAGCGCGCAGGCCAGCGATACCCTGTGCTTCATCCCGCCGCTCAGGTCGCCCACCTTCTTGTTGCGCCACTTCGCGAGATTGATGAAATCGAGCAGGCGGTCTTCCCTCTCCGCGATCTCGGCCTTCGCAAGCCCGAAGATCTGCGCGAAGAACTTGATGTTCTGGTGCACGGTCAGGCCGGGGTAGAGCGCCGTCTCCTGGGGCATGTAGCCGATGGAAGCGGCACAGCGCCTGTCGCCGGCGCGCATGCCGGCCACGAACGCCTCCCCGCCGGTGGCCTTGAGCAGGCCGCACAGCATCCTGATGGTGGTTGTCTTTCCCGCCCCGTTGGGCCCGAGGAGGCCGTAGATTTCGCCCCTGGACACCTCTAGGTCGAGGCCGTTCACCGCGGTGAACTTCCCGAACCTCTTGACGAGGGACCGCGTCTCCACCATGTTGTCAACGGGGCTTTCCGCCGCCCGCATGCCTGTCGCCTTCACGTTGCTACTCCTTGCACATCTCGATAAAAGCCCTCAGGAGTTCGACCCGCTGCTCAACGAACTCGACCCAGGCAGCGAGTCTTTTCCTGCCCGCGGGAGTTATCCGGTAGACCCGCTTGGACGGGCCGCTCTCGCCGTGCTCCCATTCGGAGCGGACGTAGCCCGCCTTCTCGATGCGCCGGAGCGTGCGGTAAACGGCCGCGGAATCCGGGGCGGGGGTCGGGAACGGGAGTATTCCGAGCGCCTCGGTCAACTGGTATCCGTAGCTTGGGCTTTTCTTGATCAGCATCAGCAGGCGGGCTTCCAGGAAGCGCCTCTCCATGTTTCCGCTGATGGACCTTTCGATCTCCTGCTTGCTGATCAGCTCGCCGCTTTTCCCGCCGGGCGGTCCCGGATCTTTCATGGTAAGGTGTCCTTCACATCTATATGTACTGTTGCATATAAGTGTAGTATGACATTATCTAGATGTCAATAAGCTGCCCGGCGGCGTCCTGATTTCCAGTCAATGCCTGGAGTGCCCGGAGCCATCCAGGGTCCCGGGCGGCATCCGGATTTCCGAACGGCGCCTGGAGTGCTTATTAGCCCCTGCAGTGCCCCGCGCTATCGGACTCCCCTGTCACCCGAAGTCCTCCGCGACGTCCGGAGTCCCCCGACGTGAAAGGTCATGGGACCGCCCGGCATGTTGACTTACCGGGGAAGGCGGGAATATAGTTGCAAAAAGCAATAATCTACAACCGGAGCATATTTGATGACAGAACAACCGGGGGCGGACGTCGAGTCGATGCGACGGATCGTGATGAAGATAATCCACATCATGCGTAACATCCGGAGCACCGGCATGGAGATGACACTGGACGTGGAGCTCTCCTATCCGCAGATCCTGGTAATGTACGTCCTCCTGGAGACGGGCCCGGCGACCATGACACAGGTTGCCGACTGGCTCAAGATCTCGCACAGCGTGGCGACCAGGACGGTGGACAGGCTGGTCGAGAAGGGCATAGTCGAGCGCGAGCGGGGTGAGGCCGACCGGAGGATAGTCATGGTGAAGCTGTCCCCGGAGGGGAGCGAATACGCCGAGCGCCTGATCGCCTACCACTTCGATAAGATGGAAGAGGTCTTCCGCTCGGTGGGCCCGGCGGAGATGGAGGCCTTCCTCGAGCTGCTGGACAAGGTGGACAGGCAGCTCGGCGAGTAGGGGGGAATAAAGGCTGATGGTTGCCGGGTTGTTCAGCCTGCTCGGGCGGCTCACCGGGCGCAGGCCCTGGTGGGTGATCGGAGCCGTCGTTCTCTTGAGCGCCGTAGCGGTATTCGGCGTCACACGCGTCAAGCAGGAGTTCGGCTACCAGACCATGTTGCCCCAGAAGAGCGAGAGTGTCGTCACGCTCAAGGAGGCGGACAGGATCTTCGCCGGCACCACCGAGGAGCAGGTGCTGGTGGTATCGAAAAAAGCGCTGGATCCCTCGCTGCTCCGCCGCGTAGCGGGTTACCGGAAGGCCCTGGAGGCGCGGGAGGACCTGTGGCCTTCCTTCGCCAACGACGTAACCACACCCCTCGACGACATGGTCCACTACGCAGGCGGGCCGCCACGGGCATCGGGGGCGGTCGCGAGCGCGGGACCGGCGGCGAACCCACAGGCGGCCGCGCCGGGCGCCGGGGCCGCCGCGCCTTCCGAGTCGCTGGCGTCGAGAGTGAACACCCTGTCCGACGGGCAGTTGATAGAGCAGGTCGAGCTCAACCTCGAAGAGGCCGAGCGGCAGGCCGAAGCGCTCGGATACTCCGCCCAGACAAACGTGTCCGCCGACAGGAAAGCCTTTCTGATCAAGGTCAGGATGAACCCGGACATCCCTTCCTCGAGGCAGTTGAAGGCGGCGCAGGAGTTCGAGGACGCCGCCGGTGAGTACTTCAGCGGGGTCGAGGGGACGACCACCTACGTCGCCGGGACCGTGTCGATGAACAAGGACTCGAGCCAGCGGACCATGAAGGACGCGAGCGTGCTCTTCCTTTTCGCCATCGTGTTCATCGTCGCCGTGCTTTACATCACGTTCCGGAGGATATCCGACGTGCTGGTCACCCTGCTGGTGATTATCGTAACGGTGCTATGGGTGGAAGGCCTCGGGGGCTTCCTCGGCTTTCCCTTCACGTACACGAGCGCGGCGGTCATCCCGCTGCTGCTGGGCGTCGACATCGCGTACGCGATCCACGTGCTGACCCGCTACTACGAGGAGCGCCGCAACGGCGCCGACCCGCGGAAATCCGTCCTCAACTCGGTTGGAACGGTGGGAGTGGCGGTTTTCCTCACCGCCGCCACGACCGCGTTCGGGTTCGCTTCATTCGGGATATCGAACATGCCCCCCATAAGGCAGTTCGGCGCGCAGTGCGTTGCCGGCGTACTCTTCAGCTTCCTTCTGGCGGTGACCCTGCTTCCCGCCGTCCTCGTGCTTCGAGACCGCGGGGCGAAGGCCATGGCCCGGTGGGACTCGAAGACCGGGAAGCGCGAGCGCGGGATGGACGGCCGGCTGGACAGGTTCCTGGTCAGGATCGCGATCGTCTCCGAGCACCACAGGTCCATAGTGATGGCCGCGACCGCGGTGATTCTCGCCGCCTGCGTCGTGCTCGGCTTCAACCTCTCGACCGAGGCGGACATGCAGAAGATGATGCCGGCGGACCTGCCCTTCATGAAGGCACAGGTCAAGATAAACGACTACTTCGGCGGCCAGGACATGGCCTACACGCTCGTCAAGGGCGAAGTGCTCGAGCCGGAGAGCATGAAGGCGATGCTCGAGTACGAGGACGCGCTGGCCGACAGCAAGGAGGTGTCCGAGAGCGGCAAGCGGCTCTTCGAGCGCGACAAAATATTCAGCCTGGCCGACCTGGTGAAGAGGGCCAACGGGTCGATCCCCGACACCAAGGCCGGTGTTATGAACGTGTTGATGGGAATGAGCACCGGCAGGAAGAGCGAATCGGGGAACACGCTGCTCAACCCGAAGCACCTCGACGTCACGATGGTGACGGTCCGGGTCGCCCGGGGCAACGAGGGCGACATGAAGAAGATCACAAATACGATGCGAGGCGCCAGCGCCAAGGTGGCCTCGGGAAGCGGGCTGGAGATGCGCTCGAGCGGAATGCCGGTCCTGATGAACGACATGATGGCCTCGATCCTGCCGACGCAGCTCAAGACCTCCGCGCTCGCGCTTATCCTCTGCACGTTGACGGTCGTCATCGTGTTCGGTTCGATATTCTTCGGGCTGGCCGCCGCCAGCGTAGTGTTCATAGGGATAGCACTGGAGATAGGCGCCCTCTCGATCCTCAACTGGCCGCTCGACTTCATGACGGTGATGGTGTCCTCGCTGGTCATCGGCGCGGGGATCGACTTCGGCATTCACATCACGCACCGGTTCCGCGAGGAGTGGCGCTCCGGCGAGGTGGGGGTGGACGAGGCCATGCGGCGCACCGTGGGCAACGTCGGAAAGGCCCTTCTCGCCGCCGCCGTGACGACGGCGGGAGCTTTCGGGATCATCGCGATCTCGAAGATCTCCTACCTGCGAAGGTTCGGGGGGATCACCGCCCTGTCCCTCACTTTCGCGCTCCTCGCCGCGCTTCTGGTGCTGCCGTCGATTCTCGCCTGGAGGGCGGACAGGATCGAAAAGGCCAAGGCAGCGAAAGCGGAGACGCCGGCGGGGGCCGAGACCTGAGCGCCGCGCTACAGCCTGATCGTGATATCGCTCACGGGGTAGGACATGCAGGGGTGTATGTAGCCGAACGCGAGGTCCGCCTTCCTCATCGCCACGGTCGCGGGCATGAAGACCTCCCCGTCCAGCAGGGCCGCCCGGCAGACGCCGCACTCGCCGGACCGGCAGAGGTTGTCAAGCGTCACCCCGTTGCGCTCCAGCGAGTTGAGCAGGGGCTCTCCGGCTACGGCGCTGAAGCTCTTGCGCGTATCGGCTATCCTGACGGTGAACGAGTTGTCGGGCTTGACCTTCTTCGGCCAGCCCTGCACCAGGGTGATGTCCGGGGGCGGGCCCGAGGCCTCCTTCTTGATGCGGCGCGCCGGGACGCCCAGGGTCTCGAGGGCCGGGCCGCAGAGCCCGTACATGGCGTGCGGCCCGCACAGGAAGAAGGTCTTGCCGGATACGTCGCCGACCCGGCCGCGTATCATCTCCGCGTCCAGGAGCCCGCAGAGGCCGTCGTAGTCCTCGCCGGGTTCGCTGAGCACCAGGTCGACACTGACGTTGTCCTGGCAGCACGCCGCTTGTGACAGCTCCTCCCAGAAGATGATGTCGTCGTCGGTCCTGCTCCCGTATATCAGCCTCATCCTGATCCCGGACTTAAGGTCGATCGCTTCCCTTATCATGCTCATGAAAGGGGTCACGCCGCTGCCG
>CAZAIS010000170.1:0-4053 GCA_964485255.1 uncultured Acidimicrobiales bacterium
TCACGCCGAGGAAGACCTGCGCCGGACGCTCTCGAAGCTTCAGAAGGTCCTCGATCAGACCGTCAACGCGCTTGCGTCCGTGACCGAGATACGCGACCCCTACACCGCGGGCCACCAGCGCCGCGTCTCCCTGCTGGCCGTTGAGATCGCCCGCGAGTTCGGGCTTCCACGCGATATCGTGGACGGGGTTCACGTTGCCGGAGCCCTTCACGATATAGGAAAGATCGCCGTCCCCGCGGAGATACTGACCAAGCCTACAAAACTGGTGGAAATTGAGTTCGGGCTCGTCAAGACACACTCCGCTGCCGGGTACGAGATCCTCAAGGACATAGATTTCCCCTGGCCGGTCGCACAGGCGGTGCTCCAGCACCACGAGCGAATCGACGGCTCCGGATACCCGCAGGGCCTCCGCGGGAACGCCATCATCCCCGAGGCCCGGATACTGGCTGTCGCCGACGTGGTGGAAGCGATGGCGTCACACCGACCTTACAGGCCCGCGCACGGGATCGACATCGCCCTCAACGAGATCATTCACGGGCGCGGCAGACTCTACGATCCCGAGGTCGCCGACGCGTGCCGGTGGCTCTTCAAGGATCGAGGCTACTCCCTGCCCGACTGAGTGTCGCGCCGGGCATTCTCCCCGCGCGAGTGTATAATCATTGGAAGCCGCCCGGTCGACCCCTTGCGGCTGTTGAACGTGCGAACCCGTACGTCGCATCGCTGGTGAGAACGCCAAGAGTGCCGTATTGGCACGTGCGATCGATGTGACGCACCGCGGAGCGTCGTGCCCTAAGGATGCGTGATGGTGCTTTCCGAAAACATCAGGGCGCTCGTCGTTGAGGACGCGCCCGAGATGGCCTCACAGCTCAAGAAGGTCCTCGAGAAGAAGTTCGAGTTCAAGGTCGAGGTGGCGCCCGATTGCGCAACGGCGCGCGAGAAGCTTGCAGACGAGGCCTTCGATATCGTAACGCTCGATTTCATGCTCCCCGACGGCCAGGGGCTGGATCTGCTCGAGGAGATATCCGCCGGCGAAGGTCTGCCCAAGGTGATAATGGTGACCGGCCACGGTGACGAGGAGTCGGTAGTCAGGTCTTTTCGCGCCGAGGCTTCCGGGTACGTCATCAAGGACTCCCGGCTCGCTTCGCGGCTCCAGGAAGCCGTGGAGAAAGCGCTCGTGGAGAGGGAACTTCAGCGCGCGCAGGAGGAGTTGGGGCGTCGCGAGGCGCACTTCCGCTCGCTCACGGAGAAATCCTCGGACATGGTGACTGTCATTCGCGCCGACGGGACTATTGTCTACGAGAGCCCTTCCATGGAGAGGTTCCTCGGTTACAAGTCCGAGGAGAGGTTGGGCGCCAACGCGTTCGACTACATACATCCCGACGACGTCGGGCGCGTCATGCGGCTTGTAGAGGGCGCGGCCGGAACCCCAGGGGCTCTGCTGGTCATCGAGTACCGTTACAGGCACAAGGACGGCCCCTGGCGCTACATCGAGAGCGTCGGCAGGAACCTGCTGACCGATCCCGTGGTCGGCGGCATCGTGGTCAACTCCCGCGACGTAACCCGGAGGAAGCGCGCCGAGCTGGAACTGGAGAAGTACCGTCACCAACTCGAGCATCTCGTCGAGGAGCGGACGGCGGAGCTGGAGAGCACCAACGTGAAACTCCGCGAGGAGATCGCCGAGCGCATGCAGGCGGAGGCCGAGCTGCAGGAGAGGGCGACGAGGCTCGCCGATTTCCTGACCATAGCATCACACGAGCTCAGGCACCCGATAGCGGTCGTAAAGGGTTACACAACGATGCTGCAGGGCTACCTCGAGCGCATGGAGCCCGAGATGCTGCCCGATATACTCGATGCGCTCAACACGTCGGTCGGCCGCCTGACCGGTTACGTGGACGAGTTGCTCGAGGCCTCGCTGGTGGAGCAGGGCCGGTACACATACAACATCTCGGAGGTGGATCTCGAGCCGCTCGTCGAGCAGTCCGTCGAAGACCTCAAGGGCCTGGGCGCTCACAGGGATGTCATCGTGAAAGTCGGCAAGGGCGCCGGTCGCGCGATGGCCGATCCCGCCAAGTTCAAGCGCCTGATCGACATGCTCCTCGACAACGCCATCAAGTTCTCCGAGGCACCGCAGGCCATCGAGATTGACCTCCGCAAGAAGTCGGGCTTCGTCTCCGTTGCAGTCATGGACCGCGGCATCGGCATCACCGGGGAGGCCCTCGAGCTGGTGTTCGAGCGCTTCTACCAGGTGGAGGAAGTCACGCACCACTCCAGCGTAGGCCTCGGCCTCGGCCTTTACCTCGCAAGAGAGATCGTTTCGGCCCATGGAGGTACCATAACCTGCGAGCCGCGTCCCGGCGGCGGCTCGGTCTTCCGGTTCACGCTCCCGACCTCGGCCGCTTGACGCCCGCCGCGGGACCGCGGTGCTTTATAAAGCGTGTCTCCACCGATGACGACGAGCCGGTCTCGCCCTACTGACTTCAAGCTGCCCTGTGGCTCCCAGTCATAATCTCACTTAACTTTTGGGGGTCAGGTCTAGTTTGTTAAGGCCAGCATGGGAGGGTGCGGGTCACTTATATAGTAAGACCACATAAGGTTCCGGTCCCGGTGCTCGTCTAGATTGGCCAAGCGCGTTCTGCCGAAAAGTAAACAAGAAAAGTAAAAAGTGAACGACGCCGTTTTGCATAGTGGTTGTAGTGTTTGTTATTCTAATCGTATTCTCGAGTATTCAAGGGGGTCTCACGAATGTCTGATGAGCAAGAGCGCGAGGAATATCTCCAGAACCAGTTGGACGAGCTCGATGAAGACATCAGGAAGCTCGCGGTAAAGATGGAAGAGGAGATGGGGATCTCCTGTGAGTTCGGCGCCTGCGTGCTGAACCCGGAGCTCGACACTATCGAGAAAAAGATAGAAGAGGTCCAGCGCCGGAAGAAGATGCTCGACGCCATGCGCTCGACCCTCAAGGAATGCTCGACTTCCTGATTATCGCTAGCCCTTTCGCGGCCGGTGCGGCATGATGGTCGTTAGTGCTCAACGATGTGCGTGAGGCTGGAATCGAGGTGCGCGTTGTTTCGCGAGTCGAAAGGTTTGCGTACCGGTTTGCACGGGTGATGATGTTCATTTATAATCGCGTGACTATTTTGCCGACGGCCCGTTCCTCCTTAACTTAGAAGGAAAGTCCATTGCTGGAAGTAAGCCTGGATTTCAAAGAAGGACCCAGCAAGGCCAAGGGTGCCGGGAACCCGGGCGATTGCCACCAGTGCGACGCCCGTGTCGCGGAGTGCCCCTCCGTCCAGTATTGTGACACCCCCGATCCCGGAAGGATCGTACTGGTGCTCTTCAACGGCCGTTACGCTACGCTCACAGAAACGGCCCTTAGGTGCATCGCATGCATTCGGCGCGTCGGAGCGCGCGATGTTCGTGGCGGGCGCTGCGGCGTCTGTCGCACATACGCCACCGGGGACGCCGTGCTCGCTCACGTGCATATCGACGACACGGAGTACTTCATCTTCTATACTGACGATAGAGCATTCGGCAGAGGATTCGACGAATACCTTACAAGAGGCGCCGAGGAATACGGCATCGAGTACGCAAGGGCCCGGCCCGGCGAGATTGCCGAGGGTTCCGAAACGAAGAACCTCCAAGTCTGGTACGACGACACCGAGAGTGGCGGGGTGAAGAGCATGGAATTCGACACGGTCGTTCTCTCCACCACCTTCTTTCCGCCTCCCGGGACACGCTCGCTCGGCGAGAAGTTCGGAGTCGAGATGGATGAGTGCATTTTTTTCGATGCTCGAGACGACCTTCTCGCTCCCATGGACACCAACGTCCAGGGGATACACATAGCGGGAGCCTGCACCCGTCCCATGGACTTCGCGGACGTAATGACAAATGGTGAAGGCGCCGCTCGCGGGGCGGCTCGGGCTATCTAGGAGTTCGTCGGAAAGGCTTCGGCAAAGGCCGGGTCTTGGAGATAGGAGGTTGGAGATGGCAGCAGCAAAGAAGAAGGCGCCCGCCAAGAAGAAGGCTGCGAAGAAGCCTGCCAGGAAGAAGGCG
>CAZAIS010000170.1:4153-6041 GCA_964485255.1 uncultured Acidimicrobiales bacterium
CTCCGGCGAAGAAGAAGGCCGCCGCCAAGAAGAAGGCTGCCCCGAGGAAGAAGGCTCCGGCGAAGAAGAAGGCCGCCCCGAGGAAGAAGGCTCCGGCGAAGAAGAAGGCTGCCCCGAGGAAGAAGGCTCCGGCGAAGAAGGCCGCAAGGAAGAAGTAGCCTTCAGCAATTAAAGGAACGGCCTTGGCTGACAGAAAGGCGGCCGGCGGCAAGGCAGCCGGCGGTTTAACGTCCCCTGACATAGGCACATGTCACCGCGGCAACAGTATAACCGCCTGCTTCGACGTCGCCGACGTGACCGCATACACGGCCACTATGCCGCACGTGGTATTCGCGATCCGCAACCTCCATCCCAGTGCTCTTGGGTGCAAATGAATTGGGACGCGCAACGGCCAAGGCCCGGGACCTCGTGCGCATGAGCGTCATGAGGGCTTCTCTCCTGTCGCATCTGCAGGAAAGATCCATCGACGTCCACCCCGCCCAGTGCTTTACGGGCGCGTGGAAAGCGTTCATGCCCGCCGAGTTTTACATCGCCGTACAGGGCTTCGACGTGTACTTTGTGAGGATGGAGCCCGCGGGTTGAGAGCATGCTTCGCGCCTGGATAACCGGGTCCCGGCGACACCGCCCGGGTGACCGAGAGATACCTCGAGAGGATCGATGCGGCGCCTGACGTACGCCTTTGCCCCGGTGCCACTCGCAAATCGATCGACAGACATCGCAGAAAGTATGGCGCAGAGGCACAACATCGCGTCGCATGCGGTGAACACTATGCGCAAGGAGACCGCCTTCACCGAGGCCGTCTCCTCCAGCGTCGACGCTGACGAGGACCAGCCGCCGGCGCAGATAGAGCCGCGTTCCCTGGCCGTCGAAGGCGGGGCAGGACTACCACTCCGGATCCTGTCATTAGCCTGCCGGGATTTATGTTCACCGGTAACCACGAGACGGGTTCGTTCAACCACGCGGTGGAGATCGATGGAGACCGTCCATACGGGCCCCTCGTTCGACGGAACCGCCCCTGAGGAATGATCGCTCCACCCGGTTTCGATGCATTGTCCCCGCGAACGGCGCGAGCCCGCGCATCGCCCCCGGTGCGGGCATCCGAGCGGTTTCTCCAGGGAGGGAGCCCCGGCGGGCCGGACCCGGCTCGACGTCGAAGGGCTGGCCCGAATCGAAAGGGCGATCCGCCATGCCTCCCCGCGGCAATGCTCTTATTCTCGTTAACGGCATCGGCTATACTATAGACTCGAACTCCGGGCCTTTCGGGGTTCGTTCTTGACTTGAAAGGCGGACGATGTCCCTGGTGGTGCAGAAGTTCGGCGGAACCTCCGTCGGAGACGTGGACAGGATAAAGAACGTAGCGCGACGGGTCGTCGGGAGCAAGAAGCGCATAGACCACGTCGTGGTGGTGGTGAGCGCGCTCGGGAAGACCACTGACGAGCTGGTTGGGCTTGCCGCCCAGATCGCGAAGCTTCCCCCGGAGCGCGAGATGGACATGCTGCTCTCCACCGGCGAGCAGGTCTCGATGGCCTTACTCGCGATGGCTCTGAACGAGATGGGGCAGGACGCGATAAGCATGACCGGGCAGCAGGTCGAGATAATCACCGACACGGGCCATACCAAGGCAAAGATACGCCACGTGGGAGCCGACCGGGTCATACAGGAGTTGCGAAAGGGCCGGGTCGTCGTCGTGGCCGGTTTCCAGGGCGTAACCAGTGACGGCGAGATCACCACCCTCGGTCGTGGAGGCTCGGACACCACGGCCGTTGCCCTCGCTGCCGCTCTTCACGCGGACTACTGCGAGATATACACCGACGTGGACGGGGTATTCACGGCCGATCCCCGCGTCGTGCCCGATGCCCGCAAGCAGAAAGAGGTCTCCTTCATGGAG
>CAZAIS010000171.1:0-6020 GCA_964485255.1 uncultured Acidimicrobiales bacterium
ATCACGGTCGTGGACCCGGGTGTCGCAGCCGCAAGCGACGCCCTGGCGCGCGCGCTGGCGCCCGCACTGGGACTCCAGGTCCGTGATGACACGGGTGGTACCAGCAACGGGAACTCGACTCCCTCCGGCCACCCGACCTGCCTTGTTGGAAGCGTTCTCTCGAGAGTGCCGGTGGTGTGCATCGAGAACAACGTCTCACTGGTGCGCGACAACGCAACCGGACAGGAGCAGGTCGCTTCTGCCATACTGTCCGGCGTCAATAGCTACTTCCAGTCCCGGTGAGGTTCCGCGGGGGCGGTGCTTGAAAGAATCCGCGCCAAGCGCCAGACTGTTCTTGTCACCGTGCAAAGCGCGGCTTAACGGAGGGGAGCATGGAGGCGTTTCGAGATTCCGGCATCCAGGTAGCCGGTGAGGTTCCGTGGGGCACCCACCTGTGCCATTTTTTCGAGACCCCCGAGGAGATCCTCGATGTGCTGGTGCCCTTCTTTCAGGCCGGCCTGGAGGCGGGCGAGCTCTGCGTGTGGGTCACCTGCGACCCGGTGGGCGTGCCGGTGGCCCACCGGGCGCTCGCCGAGCGCGTACCGGACCTCCAGCGCTACCTGGAGCGGGGCCGCATCGAGATACTGGCACACGAAGAATGGTACCTCCGCGACGGGAAGTTCGACGCCCGGGGTGTAAACGACGCCTGCGCCGAAAGGATCGAGCGGGCGGCGCGCTCGGGCATCGAGGGATTTCGCGCCTCGGGCAACACCGCCTGGGTGGATGATGAAACCTGGGACGAATTCACCGCCTTCGAAGAGGGCCTCGAGCGGGACATGGCTGATTTGAGGATGCTGGTCCTCTGCTCCTATTCACTGGCGAAATGTTCCGCCGGCCGCATCCTCGACGTTATCAGCAACCATGAGTACGCGCTCATCAGGCAGTCGGGGTCCTGGCGGCTCTTCCAATGCGCCGAGCGGAAACAGGTGAAAAGAGCGCTGCGGCAGAGTGAGGACAGCTACAGGCGCATCGTGGAGACCGCCTCGGAGGGCGTATGGACCATTGACGTGGAGGGCACCGTGACCTTCGTGAACGAAAGCATGATCCGCATGATGGCCAGCGATCGGGCCGATCTCGTGGGCCGCTCGATCTTCGATTTCGTCGACGAGGGGCACGTGGCCTCCGTCGAATCACTACTGGGGAGTCTCCGCGAGGACGGCAAGGCCCGGGGAGACGTGACTTTCTTGCGCTCGGACGGGACCCGGCTCCGGGCGACGGTATCGGCGGCCGCGGTCAACGACGTGCGAGGGCGGTACGAGGGAGCCCTCGGCATGGTCAGCGACGTGACCGAGCGCGAACTGGCCCTGGAGCTGCTCGAAATGGGAAACACCGAGCTCGAGGGCTACGCCCGCACGGTTTCCCACGACCTGCGAAATCCGCTTTCCTCGATATCTCTCGCTAATTCCATGATCGAGGACGCGCTCGCCGAGGAGTCGGGCGACAGGCTGGTAAGGGAAGTCCGCGAGTCTACGGCGTCAATCGAAAGAAACACCGAGCGGTGCTTCATGCTAGTGAAGGACCTCCTGGAGCTCGCGCGTGCCGGACAGGAGCCTGAGTCCGTCGAAGAGGTGAGCGTGTCGGAGGTGGTCGAGAGCATCCTCGAGGAGCGCATGGACTACCTGCGTGGCAGCGGGGCCCGGATCAGGACGGACGGCGATCTCGGTCATATTACGGCGGACGCCACGCACGTTTACCAGGTCTTCTCGAACCTGATCTCGAACGCGGTCAAACACAACGACTCGCCCGTGCCCGAGGTGGAGATACGGAACCTGGCCCGGGACGGGGACCCGGAGCACCGGTACATGGTCAGGGACAACGGGTCGGGCCTGCCGGAGGAGGACCTGGAGAACGTGTTCGTGCCGTTTTTCAGGAAGGGCAAGGGAGCCGACACCGGAATAGGCCTCGCTATTGTGGACAAGGTAGTAAGGCTTTACGGCGGCGAGGTGCGCGTCTTCAACGACGGCGGCGCCTGCTTCGAGTTCGTGATGAGGGACATGGAACCGGGAAAGAGACGCTGACGGGCCGCCGAAGCCGGAAGCGGGACCCCGGGAATCCCGTCGGAAAGCGGCGCGTTGTTGACACGCACGGGCTCTTTCGCCTATTATCAACCATGCGTTGGCGCCCGCGTTGGGCGTCATTTTTACGAGGGACATCATGGCTCATCTGAAGCTCACGAAGAACACGTATTCAGCGAAACCGGCGGACATCGAACGCAGGTGGTACGTTGTCGACGCCTCCGAGGAGGTCCTGGGCAGGCTCGCTACGCGCGTCGCCTCCGTGCTCAAGGGAAAGCACAAGGCCATGTACACCCCCAGCATGGATACCGGAGATTTTGTCATTGTCGTCAACGCGGAGAAGATCGCTCTGACCGGCAACAAGGAAGCGCAGAAGGTCTACTACAGCCACAGCGGTTACCCCGGCGGGCTCAAGGAGACCCCGCTTGCCAAGATGCGCGAAGAGCACCCCGAGCGCATTGTCGTCCACGCGGTAAGGGGGATGTTGCCGCGAAACCGGCTGGGCCGCGCTATGCTGAAGAAGTTGCACGTTTACGCCGGTCCGGATCACCCGCACGCGGCTCAGAAGCCGGAACCGCTGAGGATCGAGGGGTAGGTAAGCTTGGCAGAGGAATTCTTCATGGGCACGGGCCGCCGCAAGGAATCGGTCGCCAGGGTACGGCTGTATCCCGGATCGGGAGAGTTGAGCGTCAACGGGAGTACGCTCGAGGGGTACTTCCCTAACAGGAGGCACAGGATAGAGGTCCTGGCCCCCCTCGTCCACGTTGACCTGAAAGGCAGCTATGACGTCGTCGCCAAGCTGCACGGCGGCGGCATATCGGGCCAGGCGGGCGCCCTTCGCATGGGCATAGCCAGGGCACTGGTAGAATCGGACGAAGGTCTCCGGGCCGACCTCAAAAAGGGAGGCTTTCTGACCAGGGACGCGCGCATGAAGGAACGAAAGAAGTACGGCCTGAAAGGCGCGCGCAAGAAGCCCCAGTTCTCCAAGCGCTAGCCGCCCTCGCGGCATCGCAACCCTTTCTCTCATTACGATCGCGGCGTGCCCGGGCGCGTTATCCGGGTATGGTATATTGCTATCTAGTGTTCCAGCGGCGCCGGCGGAGGGTCATTGAAGAAGGATCTCGGCACAGACGGTATCAGGGGCGTGGCCAACCGTGACCTCACCCCCGAACTCGCTCTGCGCCTCGGCCGGGCCGCCGCGTCCGCGATGGGAGGAGAATCCTGCCGAGTCGTTGTCGGGAGGGACACGCGGGTTTCGGGGAAGATGCTGGAGGACGCGCTGGTGGCCGGTCTTCTATCCGGCGGCGCCTCGGTCATGCCGGCGGGCGTCGCGCCGGCTCCAGCGGTCGCCTACCTCAGCGAGGATCTCGGTGCCACCGCAGGCGCCGTCATTTCCGCTTCGCACAGTCCTTTCCAGTATAACGGGATCAAATTCTTCGGCCCCGGTGGCGTCAACCTTTCCAACGAGATGCGCGATTCCATCGAGCGAAACTTCGAATCCGGCGTTTCGGGCGGTGGAGGGCCCGTCGGGGGCGCCATGGACATCGAGGGCGTAGAGGACGTCTACGTCGATCACCTCCTCGAGTGCGTCAACTTCGACCTGGAGGGCTACCGGGTCGTGCTGGATTGCGCTAACGGCGCCGCGTGGCGGGTCGGACCCAGGGTATTCAAGAGCCTCGGCGCCGACGTCGAATGCCTGGCCGACGAGCCTGACGGAGTGAACGTCAACCGGGATTGCGGGTCCGTCCACCCCGATTCCGCCGCCGGGGTGGTCGGCAAGTGGGGCGCCGACATGGGCTTCGCGTTCGACGGGGACGCCGACGGGTGCATATGCGTGGATGATTCCGGCGAGGTGCGCGACGGCGATTACGTGATGTACGTGGTCGCGGGTTATCTCAAGGAGCACGGCCTGCTGCACCCTCCGATTGTGGTCACCACGGCCATGAGTAACTCGGGTTTCCAGAGGTCGTTGCGGGAAATGGACGTTGAGGTTCACGTCACGGAGATCGGGGAACGACACGTTCTCGAGCGAATGGCACAGACGGGCGCGGTCCTTGGAGGGGAGCGGTCGGGCCATATAATCTTCGGGGAACACGCCTCCACCGGCGATGGCATCCTGACGGCGCTGATGGTGGCGGGCATCGTGAAAGACACCGGCCGCAGGATGTCCGATCTCTGCTCGATCATGAGGAAGCATCCCCAGGTGGTATTGAACGTAAGGTCCAGGTCGGGAAGGCGCCTCGAGGAAGGAATGGCGGTCTGGAAGGTTGTAAAGAGATACGAGAACGAGCTTGGTGACAGGGGACGGGTCCTGGTGAGATCCTCGGACATCGAGCCCCTCGAGAGAGTAATGGTCGAGGCCGCGAGCGAGCGCACGGCCCTCGAGGTCGCCCGGTCGATCGCCGATGCCGTCCTGAATGAGCTGGAGCACCAGGCTTGACGAGAGAAGAGAGGCCAGTATGTGCGGCATCGTAGGTTACCTTGGAACACGGCAGGCGAGGGACGTGCTCTTCGCGGGACTCCGCAGCCTGGAGTACCGGGGCTACGATTCGGCGGGCATCTGTACGATCTCCCCGCAACAGGAGCTCTCCTGCCTCAAGGTTGTCGGAAACCTCGACGCCATGCAGATCGCGCTCGAAGGCACGGACCTGGAGGGGAACGTGGGCATCGGACACACCCGGTGGGCGACGCACGGCGCGCCGACGGAAGTGAACGCGCATCCCCACCTCGACTGCGGGGGAGACATCGCCGTCGTTCACAACGGGATCATCGAGAACTACGTTTCGCTTCGCTCCAGGCTGGAGGAAGCCGGTCACGTATTCAAGTCCCAGACCGACACCGAGACCATCGCGCATCTCGTCGAGGAGTATTACGTTGACGACCTGTGCCAGGCCCTCAGGCGCAGCCTCCAGGACGTGGAGGGAGCTTTCGCGGTAGTGGCGGTGCACAGGGAGCACCCGGACGTCATAGTCGCGGCGCGGCGCGACAGCCCGCTGTGCCTGGGCCTGGGCGACGGTGAGTACTTCATAGCCTCCGCCGTGCCGGCGTTTCTCAAGAGCACGCGCAGGGTCCTCTTCCTGGAGGAAGACGAGGTCCTGGCGGTCGATTCCCGCGGTTACCGTGTATCGACGCTCGAAGGCGTGGAGGTGGTTCGCGAGCCCGTCGAGGTGGAATGGGACCTGGCGGCTGCGGAGAAGGCGGGGTACGAGGACTTTATGCTCAAGGAGATAAACGAGCAGCCGCAGGCCGTGGCTGACACGATGGCCGACAAATTCAACGACCGGGGCGAGATAGCATTCGAGGAGATGGATCTTACCACCGGCACCGAGAGGGAGATCCGGAGGATTGTGGTTGTGGCGTGCGGCACGGCGTTTCACGCGGGGCTGCTTGCGAAGTACCTGTTGGAGCAGTGGGCCGCCCTGCCGGTGGAGATCGAGGTCGCGTCCGAGTTCCGGTACCGCGACCCGGTTGTCACGCCGGAGGACCTCATTGTAGCGATCAGCCAGTCCGGGGAGACCATGGACACGCTTGCCGGCGCGCGCGAGGCTCATCGTCGCGGCGCGCGCGTGATCGCGATAGTGAACACTGTCGGCAGCCAGATGACCCGCGAGGCGCAGGGGACCATCCTGACCCACGCGGGCCCGGAGATCGGGGTCGCGGCTACCAAGACCTTTACGGCTCAGATGACCGCCGTATGCCTGCTGGCCGCGCACCTGGGCAGGCTCCGGGGTCATCTCCGCGACGAGCGCTACGAAAGGATTGTATCGGGACTAAGGGACATGCCCGGCATGATGCGCCAGGTCCTCGAGGATGGGGGACCCGTGATTGAAGCGGCCCGTAAGTATCACAGGCACGAGGATTTCCTGTTCCTTGGAAGGAGCGTCAACTACCCCGTCGCGATGGAGGGCGCCCTCAAGCTCAAGGAGATATCCTACATACACGCCGAGGGTTATCCCGCCGGTGAGA
>CAZAIS010000172.1:0-5964 GCA_964485255.1 uncultured Acidimicrobiales bacterium
AGCCGGCTACGGTCGAGTCGCCCCCGGTCAAGCCGGTCGAGAATCCGGAGAAGGTGGCCGTCGAGCCGGCTGGAGCAACCCCGGCGAACGGCGTCGACGAAAAGACACGGGATCGGGAAGCTGCGGGTGATGCAGGGAGAGCAGCGGCGGCGGTGGAGACGGAGGCTTCGTCACCACCAGCGCCACCGCCGGCACCGGAAGCCCCCGCTGAGGCGGCACGGCCGAAGCCGCCGGAGCCCACGCCGCCTGAGAAAAACAAGGCCGAGCTGGAGAGTCCGCGGCCGCAGAAGCCCGTGGCACGCGAGGTGCGCGAAGTGGCCCCTCCCGTTAGAAAGCCGGAGCAGGCTCCGCCCGGACAGGCGGGTCCCGAGGAAAAGGCGGCGCCACCCACCTCGAATCTCGTAGACGAGGTGCTCGCGATGGATTCGGCCGATGAATCCATCTTCGGTGATTTCGAGGACGAGGAAGCGGGCGAAGGGCGTGACAGAAGCCGAAAGGGACGCAAGGACAAGCGGGACAAACACTTCTTCTGGGAGTGAAGACGAGCGCCGGTTCGTTGCCGGCCGAAAAGCTGAAGACGGGCGCCTCTTTCCAGGGCGCCTTTCTCATTGAGGCGCGCGTTATGAGGGACGATCCAAGGACTCTAAAGGTGAAGGTTCACCCCAGGTCCTCGAGGCCCAGGGTCGAACCTCAACCTGACGGCTCATATCGCGTTTACGTATCGAGCGCTCCAGAGAAGGGAAAGGCCAACTCCCAGGCGTTAAAAGCGCTGGCCGACCACCTCGGGCTCAAGAGGAGCGAGATCGAGTTGATCGCCGGCGGCACCTCGCGGAATAAGGTATTCCGGGTTTCGCCCGGGGAATAATGCTTGTATTGCTACAAGCGGAATGGTAGACTGAAGGCATGACGACCGAGCAGCGAAAGACCGCATCCAGGCTTTTCACGGCGATTCCCCTGACTCAAAACGCGCGGGAATACGTGGCGTCGGTACGCGACGGATTGGCGGCCCGAATCGAGGGAGTCCGGTGGGTCCCCGATGAAAACCTGCATGTTACCCTGCGGTTCATAGGTACGTGTCCCGACGACAGGATACCAATACTGGAGGAGTGGATTGGTAAAGCCGCGCGTCACCTGCCGGCGATTCTCGACATCGCAGGAATCGGCGGTTTTCCGTCACAGGGGTCTGCTAGAGTCATATGGATAGGGGCCGCCGATCGTACGGGGGCCGCGAAGAGGATTTACGACACCCTCGATAAAGGCGTGGAAAGGTGCGGCTTCGAGCGCGAAGCACGCAAGTACAGGCCGCACATTACGATAGGGCGCTCGAGGCGCCGGCCCGTAAGCATTGACGAGGAGGTCACCTGGCCGTTCAGTGACGTGGGGGTAGCCCTCGAGGCAGAAGATATCATTCTCTACAGGAGCGATCTCGAGAGAGCGGGGGCGAGGTATACCGAAATACTGAGGGCGGGCGCGCGGTACGCTGAACAACAATGAAAGGGTGAGCAGGTTGGAGAAAGAGAAATCGCTCGAGATGGCCTTGATGCAGATAGAGCGACAGTTCGGCAGAGGCTCGATAATGAAGCGCGGCGCCGAAGCGGACCGCATGGCCGTGGAGGTGATCCCGACCGGTTCGCTGGCCCTCGACATCGCTCTCGGGGTCGGCGGTCGTCCAAGAGGGCGCGTTATCGAGATATTCGGACCGGAGTCAAGCGGAAAGACCACGGTCGCGCTCCAGATAGTCGCCGAGTCGCAGAAGATGGGCGGTGTGGGCGCTTTTATCGACGCCGAGAACGCGCTAGACCCCGCTTACTCTCGCGCCCTGGGCGTAAACATAGACGAGCTTCTAATAAGCCAGCCCGACACGGGGGAGCAGGCTCTGGAGATAACGGAGTTGTTGGTGCGCAGCGCCGCGGTGGACGTTATCGTTATCGACTCTGTGGCAGCCCTGGTGCCGCGTGCGGAGATCGAGGGCGACATCGGTGATTCTCACGTAGGGCTACAGGCGCGCCTGATGTCCCAGGCTCTCCGCAAGCTGTCGAACGCGATCAACAAATCGAACACGATCGCGATCTTCATAAACCAGCTTCGCGAGAAGATCGGCGTAATGTTCGGAAACCCCGAGGTGACCCCGGGTGGACGGGCGCTCAAGTTCTACTCGTCCGTGCGCCTCGACCTGAGGAAGATCGACACGATAAAGAAGGGTACCGACATCGTTGGGAACCGGGTCAGGGGCCGGGTGGTAAAGAACAAGGTAGCCCCACCGTTCCGCAACGCCGAGTTCGACATCATGTACGGTCTGGGTATCTCCAAGGAGGGTGACATCCTCGACCTGGGTGTCGGATTCGGAATTGTAAAGAAGAGCGGTGCCTGGTACATGTACGAGGAGGACCAGCTCGGCCAGGGAAGGGAAAACGCGAAAGCTTTCCTAGCGGAGCACGAGGACATTTCCGCCGTAATCGAAAACCGTATCCGGGAAGAGGCCGGCCTGGCCGCATCCCGCGATACCGCGGAGGAGGGCGAGGCGGTCACGCCGACCCCTGAGGAGAAAAAGGCTAAGCCCGGAGGAAAGGGTGTCTCCAAGTCGGGATGACGGCGAAACGGGGCTTACCACGCCCCCGGAGGAAGAAGCACTGCGCAGAGCTATCCGGTTCATTGAGTACCGGCCAAGGAGCGCGGAGGAAACGAGAGCCCGCATGTTGCGGTGGGGATACGACATGCCGACGGCACGGCTGGTGGTAGAGTACCTGGAGGCGTTGGGATACATCGAAGACCGGCAGTTCGCGAGACTTTCCATGGGCGAACTCGTGAGAAAGGAATACGGCATCTGTCGCGTTCGCTCGGAGCTGATTAAAAAGAGGATCGACCGACGTATAATCGACGAGACACTCGAGGAGTATCCTCGTGAGAGTGAATCGGAGCGCGCGCTTGAAGCCGCGCGCCGTTGGAAGGACAGGTCAATGGGGGAGGACCCCGCCTCCGTGAGGGTGAGACTGGTAGGCTACCTCAGGAGTAGGGGGTATTCGAGGCCGGTAGCTGAGGAGGCTTGCAGGGCGGGGATCCAATTTGACACTCAATCTCGAGCAGAATTAGAATAATATTTGGGCAAATAGGGCGCCGGTAAGTCAAGCAGTTGAGATATACAAGGTTGTCGACCGATTCAGAAGAAATGGGGAAGCTCGTCTAGGCGTGGGCTTAGAGGTCCTGCGACCGTGAATGAGCTACTTGTATATTAGCGCCGAGCTATGCTCGGCGCGTTTTCATAGAGAGGGGGTCATTAAAATCGTCTACGCAATAATCGGCATAGTAGCCGTCCTGGTAGGGCTTGCCGCGGGTTTTCTGGCGCGCAAGTATCTTGCCGAGGCGCGGCTTTCCACCGCCGAGAACCAAGCCAAGAAGATCGTGGCTGACGCACAGAGGGAAGTCGAGAACCTGAAACGCGAGGCTCAGGTTGAAGCCAAGGACGAAGTCCTGTCGATGAAGTCGGAAGCCGACCGCGAGATAAAGAGCAGGAGAAGTGATCTACAGAGGCAGGAGCGCCGGCTCGGACAGCGGGAGGAGATGCTTGAGTCCAAGGAACTCGAGGCTGAAAAAAGGGACAAGAGAATAGCGTCCTGGGAGGAGCATCTCAAGTCGCAGGAATCGAAACTCATGAAGGCCGCAGCCGAGCAGAAAAAGCTGCTCGAAAAAGTGGCCAGGATGACAACTCAGGAAGCAAAGGATTACCTGCTGCAGAGCATAACGGAAGACGTCAAACGCGAGAGCGCGGTGCTGATCAAGGAGGAGGAAAACCGCGCCAGGGAAGAAGCGGAGAAGCGCGCGAGAAAGATAATATCGTTGGCTATACAGCGCTGTGCCTCCGAGCACGTGGCGGAGACGACCGTCTCGGTGGTATCCCTGCCGAGTGACGAGATGAAGGGGAGGATTATCGGGAGGGAAGGCAGGAACATCAGGACGTTCGAGAACCTGACCGGAATCAACTTGATAATCGATGACACTCCCGAAGCGGTGATCCTCTCGAGCTTCGACCGGGTGAGAAGGGAGATAGCGAGGCTCACCCTCGAGAAGCTGATCGGTGACGGGCGCATACAGCCGGCGAGAATCGAGGAAATGTACGACAAGTCAAAGGCCGAGGTCGAGAACGAGATTCGCGAGGCGGGAGAGGAGGCGGCCTTCGAGGTCGGAATCCACAACCTCAATAAAGAGCTCGTGAGGGCATTGGGACGCCTCAAATTCAGGACGTCATACGGGCAGAATGTGCTGATGCACTCGCTGGAGGTGGCCCACCTGTCAGGGATAATGGCGGCCGAACTCGGCCTGGAACCCAAGCTCCCCAAGAGGGCCGGCCTACTGCACGACATAGGCAAGGCCATAGACCACGAGGTGGAGGGTTCTCACGCCCTGATAGGGGCGGAACTCACAAAGAGGCTCGGTGAAAGCAACACCGTTACCCACGCCGTGGAAGCGCACCATGGAGAGGTGGAAGTAAAGACAATTGAGGGAGTTCTCGTTCAGGCGGCGGACGCAATATCCGCCGCAAGGCCCGGGGCCAGGCGGGAAACCCTGGAGAGCTACATCAAGCGTCTCGAGAAGCTGGAGACACTGGCGGATTCTTTCAGCGGCGTGGAGAAGGCTTACGCGATGCAGGCGGGGAGAGAGATAAGAATAGTAGTCCAGTCCGATTCGGTGGACGACCTCCAGAGCGCGACGCTCGCTAGGGACATTGCCAAGGAAGTCGAGGACCAGTTGGATTACCCCGGCCAGATCAAGATCACGGTAATCCGCGAAACCCGCGTGGTCGAGTACGCGAAATAACGCGCTCGTTCTCAGGATCGCGGAAGACACCTGTCGCCCTTCGGGTGGTTGAATGGATTCAAAGGACGAGTCGAGGTCTTCGCAGGACCGCGATGTAATAGACTTCATATCAAAGATGACCGATGCGGCGCGGCAGCGCATCGAGGAGAACCTTCCACACGGCTTCGTTCGTCTCAAGGTTGCGGAGGCTGAGCGCAGGCAGGCCCAGCAGGACATACGATCCGTCGAGGATATCGTTACGGAACTCGTGCGCAATTCACGTGACGCCGGAGCGAAGCGCGTGCTTGTCGCTTTTCAGAAGGAACAGGGACGCTTTCGCAGGATTACGGTTATCGATGACGGCAGGGGAATCCCCGCCGACATGCACGAGCTCGTCTTCGAGCCCCGCGTGACTTCGAAGCGCGACGATTTCGAGGAGGACAGGTACGGTGTCCACGGCCGCGGTATGGCACTGTTCTCGATACGGTCCAGGTCCCTTTCGGCTCGCGTGGTTTCGTCGGTTCCGGGCGTTGGGACGGCGATCGCCGTGAATGTGGACACCAGGAGGGTTAAGGAGAGGTCCGACCAGGCGACGCTGCCGCGCCTGGAGCGCACCGAGGACGGCGAGGAGATAGGCTCGGGGCCGCACAACGTCGCCAGGATCCTGCTGGAGATGTCACTCGACTGCGAGGGAACGGAGTTCTACCTCGGATCGTTCGCGGAGGTCCTGGAGACGGCGAAGTTCCTGGATCAGAGCCACCCTCAAGAGCCCTCACCCTGGAACAGCATAGCTTCGCTGGAGGAGGCCAGAGCCCTTGTCAAGGAAGCGGACCGAAAGCTTGGGCTCTCGGTATCGGAGAGAAACGCTTACCGGGTATTGAACGATGAGATTGCCATCCTGGAGAACGTGCTCGAGCAGGCGCGCCTGGCGACCGGAGCAAGCGGAAAGGTTGCCTCGAGAGTGCCGGGAAGCCGCGCTCGCGGCGGCGTCAGGGCGAGAAGCCCTCTGCGAAAAGTCACCAAGGATGACCTCGTCGAGATCGGAGAGGAATGCGGCAGAGTGATAGAACCGATAATCAGCCGGTACTACCTCCAGAGCGCCGGGAAACCACGGGCGAGGCGGGGAAGAGGAAAGCTGATTATCTCCTTCTTCGTGACCGGGGAAGAAGGTGA
>CAZAIS010000173.1:0-5954 GCA_964485255.1 uncultured Acidimicrobiales bacterium
GGCGAAGACACTGCTCTCCGGGGACGTGGTCGGGGCCGTCGTCGCCTGGTACTGCCCGTCGGGCGGCGGCGCGAGGGGCTACCTGGAGAGCCTGGACAGGATAGAGGCGCTCGACATCGAGTTGATCCTCCCCTCCCACGGGGGGGATATTACCGAAGTGGGGGAGGCGATCGCGTCCACACGGTCGTTCATCATGGCCAGGGAACGGCGTATACTCGAGCTGCTCGCGGGTGGGGAAAGGTCGCTGGTCGAGCTGACGGAAGAGCTTTTCCCGCGCGAGGGGACCAGGATGTTCCCCGGCGTCCAGGCGACCGACAGCCACATGGACAAGCTCGAGGAGGACGGCCTGGTGCGGCGCGAAGAACGCGGCGGCATGCCGTTTTTCATGTTGAAGCCCGGACGGGGGCACGTCCCGGGCGACCGACAGGCGAAACGGGCCTAAGACGAAGCGCGCTCCGTGTCGATATTCGTCACAGGGAGGTGTGATGAAGCACGAAAGGCTATTGAGGTTCGGTGCCGCCATGACCAGGCTCACGGCGGTCCTCCTCGTTGCCCTTGCAATGTCGCTGTCGCTGCTTCTCATTGCACAGAGAGTGTTCAACCCCTTCCATGTCGTCATCAGCAACTCCATGTCTCCCCAGATAAAGATCGGCGACGCGGTCATCATGAAGGACATCGACGCCGCGATCGTGAAGCCCGGCCAGGTCATCATCTTCCACGACCCCAACGACAAGGAGAACCTGATTATCCACCGCGTCGTCGGCGTGGAGGACAAGGGCGGGGTCAAGTTCTTCAGCACCAAGGGTGACAACAACAAGGAGCTGGACAACTGGCAGATCTCGATGGGCGAGGTCGTCGGGGGCGTCGCGGTAACATTGCCCCACTTCGGCTCGTTCCTCGATTTCGTTTCCACGCCCAAGGGCTTTGTCGCCTGTATCGTTATACCCGCCATCGCTTCCCTGCTGATCGTGATGCTGCTCGGGTTCGCCGAGAAACTGGTGGGTCTTTCGCGCCGCAAGAACGCCATGCCGCCCGCGGCCTGACGCTTCGTTTCGTTCATGCAAAGCAGTACAGGGGCGCGGTACGCCCGCGCGGGATTCCGTGCCACACGCTGTTAAGGGCAGGACCGCCGTGAGAAGGCGCGGGAAGGCGCTGACGCGCTAACCGGTGAAAAGGCTGTCCATCCCGCCCCGGGTGACCGCGTCCGCCGCCAGCACGCCCGACATCATCGAGGGGTAGACACCCCCGCCGAACGCCGACTTGGACCCCGTGGTGTAAAGGCCCTGCACGGGCGTGCCGGGCCCGGGGCGGCGGCAAACCCCCCAACGGCCGGCCGGGGCGCTGTCGTACCAGCAGCCGTCGATCGCCATCGTGTAGCGCTCGTAGGTTATCGGCGTCGCGATGTCGAACGCCTCGACGTTGGAGATCAGGTCGGGGAATACGCGCGTCACGGCGTCGACCACGACTTCCGCGTACTTCTCCTTGATGCCGTTGTACCTGTCGCCGCGGACTCCCCCCTCCTCGACACCCCACCGCCTCATGAAATTGTAGGGCACGGCGGGTACTATTATGTCAATGCAACTCTTTCCCCTGGGGGCGAGGCTCGGGTCGATCATCGACGGCGCCATCATCGACCACCTGATCCTGCCGGCATCAGGGAAACTCGTCTTGACCCCGATCTCCTCCAGCATCTCGCGCTCGTCGTAGGACGGTGACACGAAGACGGGCCCGGTGGCGAACTCCTTGTCCAGCTTCTTGCCGAGCCCCAGGTGGATCACCAGGCCGGTCGTCGAGACCGGGGCCTCGTCAACCCTGTCCAGGAAAGCCGCCGAGAAGTTCTCGCGGTTGACCATCCGGAGGAAAGTACGCTTGGTGTCGGCGTCGCTCACCACGGTATCGGTGACGACCTTCGCCCGGGGGACCATCTCGACCTCGCTCACCTTGCCTCTGACGGTATTGATCGAGGTAACCTCGTGACCGAGCAGCAGCGTCCCGCCGCTGTCGGTGAAGTACCTGGCGAAGGCGTCGGCCATTGCCTGGAAGCCGCCGACCGGGAAGTACGCCCCGTTGTTGAAGCTCCTCAGCATGGAGACCATCGAGAGCGCGGAGAGCTCCCAGGGCGGGCAGCCCACGAGACTCCACGGGGTCGAGATCACGGTCTTGAGTCGCTCGTCGGTGAAATGCTTGTCGAGCATCTTCTGAAAGCTGGTGCCGGACGTCATGTATGAGAACGTCCGGGGCGAGCTGATGGGAGCCAGCATCATGCGCATCGCGCCGCCGAACCCGAGCGGGCGCCTGGCCATGCGCATGCTCATCCCCCGCTTGAGGGCGTCCACGGCCTTGAAGAAGCCGTAGATGTTGGTGGTCTGCGGGACGAACTCCTCCTTGAGGGCGTCGGCGTACTCCGAGAGCGTGCTCGGGACCTTGATGTCGTGCTCGGGGTAGATGAACCGCATCATCGGCTCGACCCGCTCGAAGTCGACCCTTATTCCAAGGTGTTCCAGGAGCCTGTCGATATCGCCGCCGGGCGCGCAGCCCCCCATCAGGTGCGGGACCTGGAAGCGGTATCCCTTGCGCTCGTAGTCGGCGACGAAGCCGCCCGGCCTGTCGTGCCGCTCCGCAATGAGGACGCTCGCGCCCTCCTTCACCAGCAGCGCGCCGCAGACGAGACCGCCGATCCCGGCGCCTACGATCACCACGTCATAACGCTCGCCCAGATCCGGAGCGCCGGCCCCTGGAGCACCACCTTCCACCATCTTCCTCTCCCCCCTGGAGAACCGATCCCTTTGACAGGACTTCGTATATCAAGACCTGTTCCGAAAACAAACCCCGATCAGACAACCGCCCCGGCTATTCTCATTCCAGGTGGTGACACGTTCGCGTGTCACGCCTGACTTACCTCCAAAAGTTAAGTCGGCGATTGAAGGGACTTAACTTTTTAGACCTGACCCCCAAAAGTTAAGTCGGCGATTGACGGGACTTTACTTTTTAGACTTGACCCCCAAAAGTTAAGTGACGAAGTGGCGGGCGTAGATGAGGTGGGCGCCTTTTATGCGTTGCATCGTGGTGGCGTTGCCGGTGCAGGTCACCACGCAGACACCGCAACCGAAGCAGGCGTCTTCGTCCACCGCTATCTTGCCGTCCGCCGTCGGCTTCCTGGCGTCGAACGGGCAGCGGGCTATGCACACCCCGCACTCCTCGACGCCCTTGCACGAGCCCGCGTCCACCACGGCGACGGAGCGACCCTTGCGAAACGCCTGGAAGCCCCTGGTCTTCTGCGCCTGAAGCGGAATGCACACCGACTGGTCGCAGTTGCACATCACGTAGGCCGCGCCCTCTTTCCTGTGGTAGCCATATACCTGGTGTATGAAACCGTGCCGGTCGAACTCGTCGAGCAGCTCCAGGGCTTCCGCCTTGTCAAGCTCGTGGTAGAGCCCGGGGTAGTGACGCAGGTACTTCTCCGCCCACTCGCCGAACACCATGTCCGTGTTGTTCGGCACCGCGTCGGATATCCGGTTGCGCGCGCGGCGGCAGGGGCAGGTGCCGGCCGCGACCGTGTAGCCCTCGTCGATGATCGAGGAGACCATCTGGCGGGCTTCCTCGAGAATGAGAACCTCACCGTTCGCCCAGCCCATGATTCTCTCGCTCAGCCAGTCCACGCCCCTCTTGAGGGCCGGGCGCCGGTAAATCCAGTCGCGCTCGGCCAGGAAGTTGATCGCTCTCATCCCGAGGTGCTCGTAGCGGGACATCACCCACATCATCGGCCCGGGGAGGTCCTGCTCCAGGGTCGCCCCGTGCCCCACGTGGGCCGTTATGACAGCGGCCACGCGAACCGTCGAAAGCGCCGCGGCGGCTAAGAAACCGGCATGCCGGACTAGATGCCTGATACGTGCCATTCTCGCTCCAACCTCCATTCCCCGCGGGCCCCCCGCGTGCCGGGGCGACCCGAGACTAAATAATACCATTTCACAATATGGAAAAAATTGGTTGCGCGAAAATGCGTGTTGTAATAGCCTCGATACCGGCGGGATACAAGTTATGAGACTGGAGATGGCATTGCCCTTAATCGATCGGGGCCTCGCGCTCGAGGTCGCCCGCGCGGCGCTCGTTACGGGCGGCGCTTTTTCGGACATATTCTGCCAGCGCCGGACGGCCGTCTCCGTCCGCTTCGAGGACGGCAGGGTCGACGACGTATCGACCGGCGTTGACAGCGGGGCCGGCGTCAGGGTCGTCAAGGGAGACCTCGCCGCCTACGCTCACACCGACATACTCGACCGCGAGCACCTGATGCGGGCCGCCGGCACCGCCGCCGAGGCCCTCGAGCACGCGTCCGGTGACACCACGCTCGAGGTCAAGATACCCTCGTGGTCGGCGCCCCCGTCGGTGTGCGGTCCGGGAGACGGCGAGCACGAGATTTCCGGCATAGTCGGTTTTCTGAAGCAGTGCGACGAAGCCGGGCGCTCGGCGGGCGCCGGCATCAGGCAGGTCACCGCCCTGCACAGCTCCTCGGTCGAGGACGTGCTGATCGCCAACTGCCTGGGCGAGGTGCGCGAGGAAGGGTGCCGGCGCACCAGGCTGGTGGTCCAGGTGGTCGCGGGCCGCAACGGCCTCATCCAGGTCGGGCAGGAAGCGCCGGGCGACCTCACCGGTGTCGAGTTCTACCGGGAGCACGACCCCGGCGCCGTCGCGCTCAAGGCCGCGCGTCGGGCCCTGCGCATGCTGGACGCGCGACCTTCGCCGGCGGGGCGGATGGCGGTGGTTGTCAACGCCGGAACGGGCGGCGTCCTGCTGCACGAGGCCTGCGGGCACGGGCTGGAGATAGACCACGTGCACAAGGGCGCCTCCGTGTACGCGGGCAAGATCGGCGAGCCGGTGGCCTCCGAAGTCGTGTCGGCCTCGGACAACCCCACCAGGCCGGGCATGTGGGGGTCGTACGAGTACGACGACGAGGGCACGCCTTCCCGGCCGACGGCCCTGATCGAGAAAGGCGTGCTGAAGAGCTACCTGTACGGCAGGCACGAGGCGATGAAGGACGGGGTGCCGAGCACGGGCAACGGGCGGAGGCAGTCGTTCCGGAGCCTTCCCGTCCCCCGGATGAGCAACACATACATCGAGCCGGGGGACTCCGATCCCGGGGACATCCTGGCCTCCACCTCCGGCGGGCTCTACGCCGCCAAGATGGGCGGCGGGCAGGTGGACCCGGCGACCGGCGACTACGTGTTCGCGGTGTCGGAGGGGTACCTCATCGAGAACGGCGAACTCGCCGACGCGGTCAGGGGAGCGACCCTGATCGGCAACGGGCCGAGAACGCTCGAGATAATCGACGCCGTCGGAAACGACCTCGCGTTCGAGGAAGGCACTTGCGGCAAGGAAGGGCAGGGCGTGCCCGTCACGACAGGCGGGCCCACCTTCAGGATCGCGGAACTGACGGTCGGCGGAACGGAAGTTTGAGCCAGGATTTCTGAGAGGAGAGAAGGCAGTTGATTAAAAAGATCGACAACCTCGGGAGGGTCGTCGTGCCCAAGGGCTATCGCATGATGCTGGGCCTTAAGCCGGGCGACCCGCTCGACGTGGAGGTCGACGGCGGGCGGCTCACGATTTCTCCGCACGTGGACGGTTGCACGTTCTGCGGGGCGAGCGAGTCGATCCACCGCTTCTTCGACAAGGGCATCTGCGGCGGCTGCCTGGAGAAGCTCAAGAACCTCGACGGCCGGACCCCCTGACGCGAAAAACGACTCAGGGCTCTTCTCGCGCCTTCGAGGGGGGCGCAAAGGCTCAAGTATCTTCTCGCGCCTCCGCGTGTCGCAGGGCGGCGCAAATGCTCAAGTATCTTCTCGCGCCTCCGCGTGTCGCAGGGCGGCGTTGTAGAGCCGGGTGCGGGAGATGCCGGGCGGCGATTGTTCGATCACCCTCGCCACGGCGTCCTTGAGCGACATGCCCTCTTCCTTCAGCCC
>CAZAIS010000174.1:0-5949 GCA_964485255.1 uncultured Acidimicrobiales bacterium
GGAAACGATGAGGGGAGTGATAATGACCGCCCGGTCAGGACGGCGGCTCGTCCTGCCGGCGTCGCTCGACCCCGGTGCTCGATGCGGACGGCCGAGTCGGATTGCATAGTGCGCCGGATTCCTATATACTTCCCGATTTGATCGTGGTCGAGCGCATGCATTTGATTGAAATCGAGTGGCAGCGCTCGAATGTTGTCCGAATTCCGGGGCCTCAAGAAACGCCGGGGAAATCACCCGGGCGTTCCGAAATAGAGCCGCACGCGAGCAGTACATTTGTGATCGCAGGTAATACCGGGGCGTGACAAGCATATCAATTGCGGTCGCCTCTGCATGCAGATGAACCGACAGGCATGATGAAAGGAGATAGAGATGGCCGGGCCGACAGACGAGGGGAAAGTAGTCGAGGCGCAGACGATCTACCCGCCCGAGGAGCTGAGCAAGGGCGCGTTCGTCAAGAGCTTCGATGAATACAAGGACATCTACGACAGGTCCATCAATGACGTGGACAACTTCTGGGGTGAGATGGCGGAGACACTCGACTGGATCAAGAAGTGGGATTCAGTCTACCAGTTCGATTCCGCGAAGCACGAGGTCAAGTGGTTCGACGGCGGGAAGTTGAACGTCTCCTACAACTGCCTTGACAGGCACGTGAAGGCCGGCAAAGGCGACAGGGTCGCCATAATCTTCGAGCCGGACGAGCCCGGCGACAGCCGGAATCTCACCTACAAGCAGCTTCTCGACGACGTTTGCCGCTTCGCGAACGTTCTCAAGAAGCACGGCGTCAAGAAGGGCGACCGGGTTTGCATATACCTGCCGATGATACCCGAGCTGCCGATCGCGATGCTGGCGTGCGCCAGGATCGGCGCCATCCACAGCGTGGTCTTCGGGGGATTCAGCTCCGACGCGCTGCGCGACCGTATACTGGACAGCGATTGCCGCACGCTGATAGCCTCGGACGGTTCCTTCCGCAGCGGCAAGGTCATCCCGTTGAAGAAGAACGCCGACTGGGCTCTTCAGGAGTGCCCGAACGTCGATACGGTCGTTGTCGTGAAGCGCGCGGGCGCCGACATAGAGATGAAAGAGGGACGCGATCACTGGTGGGACGACGAGATGGCTGCTGATGACATCGAGGCCACCTGCGAGCCCGAGGCCATGGACTCCGAGGACCCGCTGTTCATCCTCTACACGAGCGGTTCCACCGGAAAGCCCAAGGGGGTCCTCCATACCACGGCGGGTTACCTCCTACACACCGCGCTTTCGCACAAGTGGATATTCGACATTCACGACGATGACGTGTGGTGGTGCACCGCCGACATCGGCTGGGTGACCGGGCACAGCTACATCGTATACGGTCCGCTGGCGAACGGCGCCACAGAGGTGATGTTCGAGGGCGTCCCGACCTACCCCGACCCCGACAGGTTCTGGAGGATCTGCGAGAAGGACAAGGTCACGGCGTTTTACACCGCGCCGACTGTCATCCGGTCGCTGATGAGGCTTGGGGACAAGTGGACCGAGACCTGCGACCTCTCCTCGATCCGAATACTCGGCACCGTGGGCGAGCCCATCAACCCCGACGTCTGGATGTGGTACTACGACAAGATCGGCAAGGGCAAGTGCCCGATCTGCGACACTTGGTGGCAGACGGAGACAGGCGGCATACTCATTACGCCCCTGGCCGGCGCGACCCCGATGAAGCCGGGCTCGGCCAGCTTCCCGTTCCCCGGCGTCGATCCCGTCATACTCCGGCAGGACGGCACAGAGGCGGACGTGGGCGAGAGCGGCTTCCTCTGCATACGCAAACCGTGGCCCGGCATGATGCGGACCATCTACGAGAACCACGAGCTCTTCGTCAAGACCTACTACTCCATGTTCCCGGGCGTGTACCTTACCGGTGACGGCTGCCGGGTGGACGAGGACGGCTTCTACTGGCTCCAGGGCCGCATCGACGACGTCATCAACGTATCGGGGCACCGCATCGGCACCGCCGAGGTCGAGAGCGCGCTGGTAAGCCACGAGTACGTGTCGGAGGCGGCCGTCGTTGGGATGCCGCACGACATCAAGGGACAGGGCATCTACGCGTACGTAACGCTCAAGAGCGAGTACGAGAACAGAGAGGAGGCGGAGGTACGGAAGGAACTGGTGCAGCATGTCAGGAAGGAGATCGGTCCCATCGCCACACCCGACATCATTCAGTTCACGCCCGCGCTCCCGAAGACGCGGAGCGGCAAGATCATGAGAAGGATCCTGAGGAAGATCGCCGAGGGCACTTCCGATTCACTGGGCGACACCAGCACCCTGGCCGAGCCGGGAGTCGTCGACCAGCTGATCGCGGGCTCCAAGGAGCTGATGGCCAAGTAAGGCGGCCGTCCGGCGTATCGACAGTGTAGTACGACGTTCTTAGGAGGGAGAAGCAGCATGAAGGACGACATCAAGTTGGCGAACCCTGCCGTTCTGGGGCTGACGTGTTTCGGCCTGACGACGTTATTGCTGAACCTGCACAACGCGGGCCTGTTCAAGATGGACACGACGATCCTGGGGCTCGGCATCTTCGTCGGAGGCCTGGCGCAGGTCATCGCGGGAATACTCGAGTTCAGGAAGGGCAACACCTTCGGAATGACCGCGTTCCTGGCCTACGGCACGTTCTGGATCAGCCTGGTCTTCGCGATCGTGTACAAGGGGCACGCCATTGCCAACAAGCCCCTGTTCACCTCGCTGGCGTACGAGTCATCCGGCAAGGGCCTGGCGTGGTTCCTCTGCCTGTGGGGCGTTTTCACGCTGTTCATGACCATCGGGACGTTCAGGATCAACCGCGTGCTGCAGTTCGTTTTCATCACCCTTACGATCCTATTCTTCCTCCTGGCGATAGGCATCGGGTGGGAAGTCAGCGGTGTCGTGAAGGCCGGCGGTGTTGTCGGTATATTCACGGGCGCCGCGGCCATCTACCTGGCCATGGCCGAGAACCTGGAGGAGATTTACGGGAAGACCATCCTTCCTTTCTGGCCCTACAAGGCTCCCGAAAGCTACAAGAGCAATCCCGAGGAAGACCTGTAGAGCAGTATCGAGCGTAATGTGAAGGCCCGGGCCCGGAAGCGTCCGGGCCTTCTTTTTTCCGATGAGGCCGACGGCGTCCCGAGAGACGCGTGTCCGTCGAGGGCACGGAGTCATCCCGCGGGTTACGCCCTCGCGCGACCCGCGCGCCCTGGGGCGACGGGCCGGCGGACGTCAGAGCCGGGGGTGTATGCGATTGCGGATATGGGACGTTCCTCCCGGGCGGTTGTGCCGGAAGCACTTGCTGGGCGAGCACGCGGAGCTGCACGCGGTATGGTCGGTCCTGACCCTAAAGAAGCCCGGCTACTCGCGCCACCCCGAGACGCTGAGGTGGAAGGGCAGGTTAAGGGCCCTCTTCCTCAAGCACGAGGAGATCGTCGCGGAGATGTTATCGAGGGGATACGCACACAACAGCCCGCTGGACGAGGAGCTCGCGACGGGGTCAGCCGAGCAGGACGTTTTCGTGGACACCCTTGACGAACAGCGCCGGATCCTCGCGGCGAAGGGATGCGATTGCCGCGTCAAGGGCCCGGGCGAGCCCTGAGGAGGCCGCGGCTACTTAACTTTTCGGGGTCAGGTCTAGAAAGTTAAGTCGCGCTCTATCCGGGCTCTTGCCTCGAGCGGGTTACCCGCTGTCACCGGTTTCGCGCGCCACGAGCTCGCGGAAGCATTTGCGCACGCGTTGTGTCAGCGGTCCGGGGCAGAATGTCATGAGCCTGGTCCCCACCTGACGGACGGGCATGATTTCCTTGATGCTGCTGGTGAGGAATACTTCATCGCTCGTCATGAGGATCTCGTGGTTGTCCGTGATCTCCCGCACGGGGATACCTTCCTCCAGGGCGACCTCTATAACCGCTTCGCGAGTGATGCCCCCGAGGCAAGCGCACCCGACATCGGGCGTCAGCAACTCGCCGTTGCTCACCATGAATATGTTTGAGAAGCACGCCTCGGCGACGTTTCCCGCCGTGGTGACCATGACCGCGTCGTCCCCACCCCGATCGCGAGCGTCCTGGTGGGCGAAAAGGGAGTCGAGGTAATTCCCGGACTTGATTCCGACAAGGGGGGAGGAGCCGTTGCGCTTGATGCCGGATAGCGCCAGGGACACACCTCTTCGATAGTCCTCCTCGGCAGGCGGCTCGATTCCGTGTGCGATTATGAATATGCCCTGCGGCCCGGAGCGCTCCAGGCAGCGCGGCCCTGCCGAGCTACCGCCGGTGACGGTGATGCGAACGTAGGCATCACTGCTGATAAACGGAGCATTTGCGTCCAGCAGGGCGGCAACGGCCGCTTCGATCTCCTCGCTTGACACCGGGATCGTCATCCTGAGGATCCTGCAGGTTTCATCCAGGCGTTCGAGGTGTCGATGGAGCCTGAAGGGACTGCCTCCGTAAGCCCGGAGCGTCTCGAAAGCGGAGTCACCGAAAAGCACCGCGCGGTCCGTAACCGGTATCATGGCACCCGATACCGGCAGTATCTCGCCGTTCAAATACACAAGTTCTTCCATGCCGTAATCCTTCAACGGGGGGTCAGGTTTTATTTCTCAAGTCGCACCTTTCTGAATCGCCGGCGCCCGCCGGCTTAACAAACCAGACCTGACCCCCAAAAGTTAAGTGGCGGTGAGGGCGTCGAACATTGCTTTGCCTTTGTCGAGGGTTTCCTGGAACTCGAGGTGCGGCTCGCTGTCGGCGACGATGCCGCCTCCTACCTGGAAGTAGACGCGTCCCCCGCTTATTATCATGGTGCGTATGGCTATTTTGAGGTCATGCCGCCCGTCCATGCCGGGGTATCCGATCGCCCCGGTGTACACGCTGCGCGCGGTGGGCTCAAGCTCGTCGATGATCTCGATCGATCGTATTTTCGGCGCTCCCGTTATCGATCCGCCCGGGAATGTCGCGCGCAACAGGTCTATCATATCCCTGTCCGGGTGCAACTCGCCCGTAACGGTTGAGACGAGGTGGTGCACGGTGGCATACGATTCCAGTACCGCGTGCTCGTCAACCCTCACGCTGCCGTACGTGCAGACGCGCCCGAGGTCGTTTCTCTCGAGGTCCACGATCATCGACAGTTCGGCGCGGTCCTTGAGGCTGCTCATGAGCGCTTGCCTGCTGCGCTCGTCCTCCACCGGGTCGCCGTAGCGGCGGCTCGTTCCCTTGATGGGGCGCGTCTCCACGCGGCGTCCGTCCACGAGCAGGAATCGCTCGGGCGAGGACGAGGCAACGGCGAAATCCCCGAAGTTCAGGTAAGCGCTGAAGGGCGCCGCGTTCACGACACGTAGCCTGCGGTACAAGTTCCAGGCGGGCTCGAGAAGCGGGGCGCTGAACCTCTGCGACAGGTTCGCCTGGTATATATCACCGGCGAGTATGTAATCCTTGACCTTCTCGACGCATGACAGGTACTCGTCCCTGGTGAAGCCGCACTCGAACTCGAGCGCCCGGCCGTTGTCGGACTGTGCCGGAACGAGAATGTCCCCCGCGTCCGCCGCGGCACGACCGGCCCCCGGCTCTATGCGCGACATCACGCTCTCGATCGCCGGGGCTGTTTCACGGGGATCGTGCGCGCAGGTCACGACCCACGTGCGCCCCGTGGCGGTCTCCCGGGACAGGACGCGGTCGAAAAAGGCGAAAGCGAGTTCCGGCAGTCGCAGGTCGTCCTCCACGGACCCCGGCAGTCGCTCCACATACCTTCCAAGCTCGTAAGACAGGTACCCCACGCCGCCCCCGATGAACGGCGGCAGCCCCGTCGCCGGCGGGTCCGCCCGCCTGAGGCGCATCGCCATGCGCAGGGCCTCGAAAGGATCGATACCGTGGAGTCCAAGGACTTCTCCGTCACGGGCTAGAAAGCGCGCGTGCATGCCGCGAGTCGTGACCACGAGGTAAGGGTCGAAGCCGATGAAAGAATGCT
>CAZAIS010000175.1:0-5943 GCA_964485255.1 uncultured Acidimicrobiales bacterium
CCAAGCTCAAGAAGTAGGCGCCGTCCGTTTTGACCCTCCCGTTTGCCGCATCAATACCGGACGCGCCGGCCGGCACTACCACGCGGCTCCAGGAGCGATCTCCCCGGGTACGGGAAACGTCTGATGGTCGGGAGTAAGCGAAAACGCGAAAAGGACGAAGCCCTCCCGGGGCGGCGTCAACGGGGCGGGGGGAGTGGGCGGGATATGGTAGAATAATACGGTGAATAGACAGCTAGGGAAGCCGACTCTCCGACTGTCGGCTGTTTTATTGAACGGGCAAAGGTATCGATGAAGAAGTACGCCAAGACCATCATATTCTGGGTTGTCATCCTTTTCGTTGTAATCGTGCTCATCGTGAGCCCGCCATGGCGCCAGGCGCCCGAGCAGGCGAGCTTCACGACGTTCCTGGGTCAGGTCAAACGGAACCAGGTCGAATCCGTGACCATATTCAACAAGGACCAGACCATCCAGTACAAGCTCAAGAACGGCAAGCAGTTCAAGACCGCCTTCCCGCCCGAGTACGACATATCAAAGGAGCTCACGGGCAAGGACATCAAGATCGACGTCAACCCCCAGACGAGCACCAGTGTCCTGGCCGTGATCATTCAGATCCTGCCGGTGCTGTTGATGGTCGGGTTGATCCTCTTCTTCATGCAGCAGATGCAGGGTGGCGGCAACCGCGTGATGTCTTTCGGGAAGAGCCGCGCGCGCCAGATTACCAAGGACATGCCGAAGGTCACCTTCGATGATGTCGCCGGGGTCGACGAGGCGGTCGAGGAGCTCATGGAGATTAAAGAGTTCCTCGAGAACCCGGCAAAATTTCAGGCGCTCGGCGCCAAGATACCCAAGGGCGTCCTCCTCTACGGGCCTCCCGGCTCGGGCAAGACACTCCTGGCGAGGGCGGTCGCCGGAGAGGCCGGCGTACCGTTCTTCAGCATCTCCGGATCCGACTTCGTGGAGATGTTCGTCGGAGTGGGCGCGGCGAGGGTCCGCGACCTCTTCGAGCAGGCGAAGACGAACGCTCCCTGCATAATCTTCATGGACGAGATCGACGCGGTCGGCCGCCAGAGGGGCGCGGGGCTGGGCGGCGGCCACGACGAGCGCGAGCAGACGTTGAACCAGTTGCTGGTCGAGATGGACGGGTTCGACATCAAGGCCGGGGTGATCCTCATCGCGGCGACGAACCGGCCCGACATCCTCGACCCGGCGCTGCTGCGCCCGGGCCGCTTCGACCGCCAGATCGTGGTGGACAGACCGGATCTGGAGGGGCGCAGGGCTATCCTCCGGGTGCACACCAAGGGAAAGCCGCTCGCCCCGGGCATAGACATCGACGTACTGGCGAGGCGTACGCCCGGCTTTACCGGGGCCGACCTCGCCAACATGGTAAACGAGGCGGCGCTCCTGTCGGCGAGGCACCACAAGAAGACCATAGACATGATCGAGCTCGAGGAGGCCATCGACCGTGTCGTAGCCGGCCCAGAGAAGAAGACGCGCCTGATAAGCGACCGCGAGAAAGAGATAATCGCGTACCACGAGACCGGTCACGCGCTCGTCGCGCACACGCTGCCCAACGCGGACCCGGTGCACAAGATATCTATAATCCCCCGGGGACGCGCACTGGGCTACACGCTGACGCTGCCGACGGAGGACAAGTACCTGGTCACGAGGTCCGAGCTGATCGACGAGCTGGCGATGCTCCTCGGGGGACGTACGGCCGAGGAAATGATATTCGGAGACATCACGACCGGCGACCAGAACGACATCGATCGCGCCACGAAGGTCGCGAGGCAGATGGTCATGGAATACGGCATGAGCGAGAAGCTCGGGCCCGTAACGCTGGGGCACAAGCAGGAGCAGGTCTTCCTCGGCCGCGATTTCGCCGCCGAGCCGAACTACTCCGACGAGGTGGCCTTCCAGATCGACCAGGAAGTGCGGCGCCTCGTCGACGAAGCGCACTCCGAGGCCAGGCGAATCCTGACCGATCAGAGGGAGCGCCTCGAGACCATCGCCAAGATCCTGATCGAGGAGGAGACCATCGACAAGGAGAAGCTCCTGAACCTGCTCGACGGTGACCCCAGGGAGGTCTACGAGAAGTTCCTCGAGGAAAAGCGCGAAGAGGAGGCGCGGGTCGCGGCGGTGGCCGTTCGCGAGCAACGGGAAGGCAGGAAGACCCGCGGCAGGAGGACCGCCAAGCCGACCGCGGCGCCGAAGCCCGAGGTTCTTCCCGAATAGGCTTTTTCAAAACACCTTCACTTTGACTACACGAGTGTCATCTGGTACAAGTGCAATCTGGGGTCTTCAAAGCCGGAACATGTGGGGAGGCCGTGCTTGGATCGTGAAAAGATCGAGAAAGCCGTGAGGATGATCATCGAGGGCATAGGCGAGGATGCCGATCGGGAGGGTCTGCGCCTCACGCCCAGCAGGGTCGCGAGCATGTACGAGGAGATATTCGCCGGACACGGGACCGACCCCACGTCCGTGCTTCAGGCCCAGTTCGCGGAGGAGCACGAGGAGATGATCATCGTAAAAGACATCCCCCTGTACTCCGTGTGCGAGCATCACATGATGCCTTTCACGGGAAAGGCCCACGTGGCCTACGTCCCGGGCGACTCGGGCCAGATAAGCGGTATAAGCAAGCTGGCGCGCGTGGTGGATATCCTCTCCAAGCGCCTCCAGGTCCAGGAGCGATTGACCACCCAGGTCGCCGATACCCTCATGCAGGGCCTTGACGCGCAGGGGGTACTGGTTGTCATAGAGGCCGAGCACCTCTGCATGTCGATGCGCGGCATCAAGAAGCCCAAAGCCGTCACCGTCACCTCGGCCGTCAGGGGGCTCTTCTACAAGAGCCCGGCCGCCAGGGCGGAGGCCATGTCCCTGATAAAGAGGAACGGTTAGTGCCAAGGGATGAAGACATCGGCCGATCGGGCGGGTTCAACCCGAGGCTGGTAAGGGTAGAGGGGGAGGCCGACGCCAGGCGCCTTCTGGGGGAGCTTGGCACCGATAACGCGGGCGCCGTGATAATGTCCTCCAAGATGGTCCACGCGGCGATATGCGTGGAGAACGTCCAGGCCCGCGCGTCCGGCGTGATCAAGCAGGTCATGCTCTCCAAGGGCGGTGAGTGCGCGACTCCGCGCGACGCGCTGCTCAAGACCACCGAACCGGTTTCGGTGATAATGATGGGCACCCTCAAGCAGCTCCGCGAAGCCGTTAAGAACCTGTCGGTTCAGCCGTTCGGGCTCAGGGACCTGTCGATCGAGCTGAAGGCCTTGATGGCGGATTTATTCGGGCGCGAGACGTCGGCCCGGACAATCGAGGCGGGCGGGCACGTCCTCGAGTTGGGCGGTCGTACGCTGGTAATGGGAATCGTCAACGTAACCCCCGATTCTTTCTCGGACGGGGGCCGTTTCTACGATCCTGACGCGGCGCGCCTCCACGCGATCGAGATGGCCCGAGCGGGCGCCGACATCATTGACATAGGGGGGGAGTCCACGCGCCCCGGAGCGGAGCCCGTGCCTCTCGCCGAGGAGGAGCGCCGCGTCATACCCCTGATAGAAGAGCTCCATGGGCGGATCGATGTTCCCATCTCTATAGACACTTACAAGGCTTCGATAGCGGACAAGGCGCTTGACGCGGGCGCGTCTATGGTCAACGACGTCAGCGCCCTTCGCCTGGACGGCGAGCTGGCCGGGCTCGTGGCGAAAAGGGGTGCCCCGATCATTTTGATGCACATGCAGGGAGTGCCCCGGAACATGCAGGAAAACCCGACTTACGACGACGTCGTCGCCGACGTCTCGCGCTTCCTCCGCGAGCGCGTTGAGTACGCGGGCGAATGCGGCATAGATCCTGACATGGTCATGATCGACCCCGGGATAGGGTTCGGCAAGACGGTCGAGCACAACCTCGAGATAGTGCGCCGCCTGGAAGAGCTCAAGAGCCTCGGCTTCCCGCTCGTCCTGGGTGTTTCGCGCAAGAGGTTCATCGGGACGGTTCTCGAAAAGGACGAAAAAGGCAGGCTGATGGGTACGGCTGCATCGGTGGCGTTCGCCGTGGCCGGGGGAGTGGACGTGGTGCGGGTCCACGATGTGCCGGAGATGATCGAGGTGGTCAGGATGGCGGACGCGATATCGGGGAAGTCAAGGCCATGAACGCGAGCGCCGACGGCCCCTGTCTCATCAAGATCGAAGGCGTCGAGGTCTTCGCGTACCACGGCGTTCTTCCGGAGGAGAAGCGCGACGGCCAGCGGTTCCTGATCGACGTGACACTCGAAATGCCCGGGCTTCCCGCGCGCGACGAGTTGTCATCGACCATCGACTACGCGGCGGCGGCCGAGCTGGTGGCCGGCGAGGCCACCGGTGCGCGATACGACCTGATCGAGAGCCTGGCCGGGCATCTGGTCTCGAGCCTGCTCGACCTGGGGGGCGTCCGGAGGGTAACGGTGACCGTGGCCAAGCCGGACGCCCCGATGGGCACCGGCGCCGGCTCGGTGTCCGTCACCGCGAGCGGGACCAGGGCTGAGGCCGGCGGTCACCTCACCGCAAGCGAGGAGGAGAATTGAGCCGCGCGTACGTAGGCTTGGGATCCAACATGGGAGACAGGCTGGGTTACCTCCGGGCCGGCCTCACGGCGTTGATGGGCGCGGCGCCGGAAGTAATAGTGGTAGGCAAATCGGGCGCGTACGAGTCAGAGCCGGTGGGGATGACCGACCAGCCCGATTTCTGCAACGCGGTTGTCGCAGTCGAGACAACGCTCGGCCCTTACGAGCTTTTAAAAATGCTCCAGCGGATCGAAACAGAGAACGGCAGGCAGCGCATTACGCGCTGGGGCCCGAGGACGCTGGACCTCGACCTGCTGCTTTTCGGAGATACCGAGCAGGACGACCCGGAACTCACCATTCCGCACCCCAGGCTCGTGAAGAGGCGCTTCGTGCTCGAGCCTCTGCTCGAGATTGAGCCGGAGGCGAAGCTGCCGGACGGGACCCGGCTAGCCTCGGTGCTCGATGGACTCAACGAGGACCAGCCGACCTGGCGCCTCGGCGACCTGTAGGGGGACCTGTTGCCTCACCCGCCTTCACGAGGAGAGAGAGTATCGATAATAGGCGCCGGCCGGGTCGGCACGGCCATGGCAGGCCTCCTCCCGCCGCGTGGCTACCCAGTGGTCGCGGTGGCCGACGTCGACCGGTATGCCAGGGAAAGGGCCGCGTCGCTGGCCGGAGCGTTGCCCTGCGAGCGAAATGACCGGGCCGCCTCCATGGCGGAGATAATAATCATTACCACCCCGGACGGCCGCATCGCCGAGACGTGTGCCTCTATAGCGGCGTCGGGCGTTGAGCTGGTGGATAAAAAGGTCATGCACATGAGCGGCGCGCTGTCGCTGGAGGTCTTGAAGCCGGCGGCGGACGTGGGCGCGGGGGTGCTGGCCATCCATCCCATCCAGACGTTCGCGGATCTCGAGGGAGCCTCGATGTCCCTTCCGGGGAGCACTTTCGGCGTGACCTGCGGACCAGGCCTCGAGGAATGGGCGGAGGAGTTCGTGTCGAGCCTTGATGGCAGGGCGATCGCCGTCAGGGACTCCGACAGGGTCGTCTACCACGCGGCCGCGGCGGTGGCGTGCAACTTGCTTGCCATGGTACATTACGGGACGTATGTAGCCTGCAGGCGGTTGGGCTTCAGCGACGAGGAGACTTCCAGGGCTTTCACCCCGCTCGCCGAAGCCACGGTCCGCAACGTCGGAAGGCTCGGCCCGGCCGCCGCCCTCACCGGCCCCCTCTCCAGGGGGGACGTGGAGACGGTACGGGCTCACGTCGAGGCCTTCGACGGATTCGATCCCGACCTCGCCGAGCTGTACAGGGCGGTATCAAGATGGGGCCTTCGCCTCGTGGCTGAAAAGGGCTTGCTCGACGGGGATACCCTGGAATGGCTCGAAAGAGCGCTGGACTGATGCCTT
>CAZAIS010000176.1:0-5934 GCA_964485255.1 uncultured Acidimicrobiales bacterium
GCCTTCACGTCTTTACAGAATGATAACACTTCGGCCTAGCCGCCGGACTCCGGTTCGTAGCCGATGCACTGGTACGAGTTCATCCGCTACGAACCGGAGTCCGGCGGCTAGGCCGAAGTGTTATCATTCTGTGAAGACGTGAAGGCCCGCCCCGGTCATGCTTTTGCCGCGGCGCGCGGAAGGTGGTCTCCGGCGCGGGAAACGCTGCCAGGGGGTATAGCTCAGTTGGGAGAGCGCGGGCTTTGCAAGCCCGAGGCCGGCGGTTCGAGCCCGCCTACCTCCACCAAACGCGACACCTCGAGCGCTCGGCGCATTCTGATGAATAAGACTTGCGCTACTTCCACGCCGTGGGCCTGACGATGACCTCTCCTTCTACGACCTCGTTGAAAGCCCGCCAGTTCCCCCGCTCGATCTCATGGAGGTTCCGCAGGCGCTCGAGCGTATCGGCGTGCCCTGGCTTCATCACCTTGAAGACCGGGTAGTTCAGACCGCCGGGGATTCCGTGGCCCGGTAAGCGGAAAAGGTTGGAAATCTGGGCGGCGACAAGCTTGAGTGTCGGTTGCGGATACCCCAGGAGACCTCGGGAGGAGAGCTTCTCGATCGCCGTGTAGAGCGCCCGGGGGTTGACGGTGAGCTTGACCGCGATCGAGTCGGCAAGCAACTCGTCGCGCGCTTCGAGACCCCTGAAGAGCCGTTTGAGAACCCACTCGTAAATGTTAGTGACATACGAGGTGATGAATACCACGAACATGAGGCCCGTGGCCACCAGGAGAAATGGAATGTTGTTCAGGAGTATTCCCACGATGCACATAAGGAAATAGACCAGGGTGGGCATGAAGGCCGCGGCCCTCTCCGGGCTGAACCAGAGAGCCGCTTTCAACTGGTCGTTCATGAGAATTGTGGCCACCTCTCTCGCCATCAGGGCCTGTGCCTCGTGGTCGGTGAGATCGCAAGACAGTGTGTCGAGGGTCACTCCCGTTTCTGTTTCGCCCCTCGCGAACTGGAAAGAAAGCGAGGCAAGGCCGGGGATGTCCATCATTACAAGGTCCGGCGCATCGATTCCGGCGGCGATGCTCGCCCCTTCGAGCCCGCTGGTGAAGTGCCGGGTGGCGCTGGGATCGAACGGCGCGAGCATGTGCGAAATCACGAACATCTTGAAGGTCTTCCTCTGGTACGCCGCTATTCCGAGGTAGAGCCCCAGGGGCATCGCCAAGAAGATACCGATTGCCGAAACGACCGGCGCCGGATGCTTGAAGGGGGACTCTCCTTTATCCGTGCGCTCGACGTGCAGCCAGCCCCCCGCGAGCATCACGATTGCTGTCACAATGGCAATGATGATGGGAAGGGTGACGATGGCGAGTTGTCTTCTCAAGACCTTGCCCTTGTACTTCGAGATGCTTTTGAGAACGACGGGGTCCAGTGCCATAGCCCCCGACCTCCCATCAATCTTGTGAGCAATCCGATTCTTGAGGATTAGACTCACTACGAAGCCATTTTATTACGGTTGCCACCGGCCGTCCATGACGCTCCGGGTCGAGACGGGCCTCCGGCGACGTGACGGAACCGCATCTTTAAACCTCGGGGACTATGCAGGCTGAACGGCTCGTACCACGAAGTCTACCGGTGGGCAGAAGACCGGACGGAGGCGGTATCGAGGTCGAACCGCGATGGCGAGCGTAAAGAAAACACGCGTGCTTGTGGTCGAGGATGACCGCAACACGGCATTTACCATAAGCCAGTTGTTGACGAGGCAGTTCTCCGTCGAGGTGGACACCGCGCTCGATATCGCCTCCGCCAGGGAACTCCTCTCCCGGGAGAACTACGACGTCGTGACACTCGATTACCAGTTGCCCGATGGAGACGGCCTTTGCCTGCTCGATGATATAAAGCGGGCAGGCAACCACGCGCGGGCCATAGTCATCACCGGGCATGGAGACGAGCAGGTCGCGGACAGGGCGTTTCGCGCGGGAGCCCTGGCCTACATAGTGAAAGACACCAGGCTGGCGGACGCGCTATCGGAAGCTTTCAGGGTCACCCTGGACCTGACCGCCTGATACCGCCGCGGCGGGCCCCCTTGCAGCTCCAGCAACCGTTCTTGTGATATATTTTCATGCGGCCCGCTTATGCGCAGTCAGCGCATCCGGGGTCAGGCACCGAAATGGGGTCAGGCACCGATTGTTAAGGCATCGCGCATCGGGGGTCATCCGGGGTCAGGCACCGGACTGTTAAGGCACCGGGTTGTAGGCACAGGACTTTTGCGAGGGGTTGAGCATGGCGGATAAGGAGCACCTGAAGCTACTCAAGCGGGGAATCAAGGAGTGGAATGAGTGGCGCCGCACGGACATGAACGCGCGGCCGGACCTGTCGGGAGCGAAGCTCAAGGGCATGGACCTGGCCTACGTCAACTGGATGGTCACCGACCTTTCCGGCGCCGATCTCTCCGGCGCCAACCTCAAGCAGGCGTACATGACCCACTCCAACCTGCAGGGGGCTGACTTGAGGCGTGCCACGCTTCACCGGACGGACATGCGTAACTGCAACCTCGTGGAGGCGGATTTCCGCGACGCCGACGCCTTCGAGGGGCTGTTCGTGCGCGCCGTGCTCCACGCGACCCGGTTCAACGGGGCGAACCTGAAGGACTCCATCTGGATAAGCGCGTTCCTCAACGAGGTCGATTTCAGCGGCTGCGACCTTACCGGCGCCGACTTCTCAAGCGCGAAGATGAACGGCCTCATCATGGAAGGGACGGTAGGCTTCCGGGTCTGCTACATGTGACGCGCGGCCTCACGCGGGCCGGTTCCGGCGGGCGGGACGGGCCGCGCGCCGACAGGCGCAGTGTTTACACCGAGCCGCGATTCACGTTTAATGATAGGACTCAGTCGGACGTCGAGGCGTACCTCAAGGTCTCGACCTGCCCGGAAGGCAAGCTATGTGGTTACGTTTTATTCTCGTCAAGCCGATCGGCCTCGCCCTGGCACGAAACAAGAAGTACAACCTTCAGTACACGGGGGAGCAGCATGCCCCCTATAAAGGGCCTTTCATAGTGGTCTCGAACCACCAGACCGGGGTCGACGTGTTCGCCGAGGGGCTGGCGATCAGGAAGGTGCTCAACCGGAGCAGGATGCTGCCCTGGGCGAAGACCGAGATCAAGAAGGGAAAGGAAGGGCCCCTGGGCTGGATCCTGTGGCGCTACCTGGGTACCATACCGATCGACCGGGGGGCGACCGACGAGGCGCCCAAGGCCATCCGCAAGAGCCTGGAATACCTGCGCAAGGGGAAGATAATCTTCGTGCACCCGGAGGCGACGAGGTTCCCGCCCGGGCAGTTGGGGCCCTTCATGTACGGGGTGGCCAACCTCGCCCGCGCGGTGCCCTGCCCCATCCTGCCGGTAGGCGTCTGGCGGCGGCTGGACGGAGACGGCGGGATCCAGGTCAGAATAGGCGTGCCGTTCTACCTGCCGGACTTCGAGCCGGTGTCCGGGCAGCAGGAGGACGGGCCCGAGAACATCTTCAGGCGCAACCTGGACATGCTCAAGAAATGGAGCCAGGGGCTGGACCGGGACAGGAAGGGCATGAAGCTGATGGCCAACATGATCGGGCTCGTGCTCGATTCCGTCACCAAGCTGGAGAAGTTGATGTCGCACGACAGGCTGTTCCGCATGGCGGGCCCCGAGGACAACGAGTACCTAAGGGACAGGGTGCTCGAGCTCCTGCCCGAGGGATGGAGGAAAGTCGAGGTGGCGGACTGGGGCGAGGGTAAGCCTACCCCCAAGGAACACCGGATGCGGCACGCGTAGTCGAGCCGCCCGGCCGCGCGCGTACAGCGCGGCACGAGCGTACCCGAGGGGAGGCGGCATGGGCATCCGCGAGCGCGTGGCGATCCTCCGGTACACGCTGAGAAACGACGCGGTCGAGATCCTTTTGCGCCTGGCGGGACGCGACGTGCGCTCAGAGATCGCCGGGGCCGCCACCGGGTCCCCCGATGTCATCATCGACGAGCTGACGGGCACGGGGGCCATTCTACCGCTGTACTCGCGGCGCTTCCCGTCGGCCCGGATCATAACGGTCGATCTCGACCCGGCCCAGCTTGCCGTGGTGCGGGCGGGCCTCCGCCGAAGGGGACTCGAGGGAGTGGAGTTCCTGGCGGCGGACGCGCGCGACCTTCCCCTGCCCGCCGCGGCGGCCGATCTCGTCAGCATCTCCTACGGCCTGCACGAATTGAAGTGGCTCGACAGGGAACTCGTGCTCGGGGAAGCCTCCAGGGTCCTCAGGCCCGGAGGGGAACTCGTTGTCGCGGACTTCCGCGAGGCTCGACGGCTTTTCGCACGCATGCTGATGGGCGTCTACATGCGGATATTCGAGCCGCGCTGGGTAAGAGAGCTATACGGCGGCGGCCTGCGGAAGCAGGTCGTGGACGCCGGCTTCGACGTCCGGGAGGTCAGGACGGACCTGCCGTTCACCCAGCTCATCCTCGCGGGCAAACCCGCCGCCGGACAGCCGATTCGGTGACCGGTTTTCAGCTTCGGCGGCGGGCGATCCAGGCGCGGATGACCTTCACGCGGTCGATCACCAGGATGGAGGCGAGCGAGCAGGCGATAATGAGGACCCAGGCCTGCCACGTCGGCCCCGTCGTGTGAAAAGCCTTGTGCATGAACGGCAGGTACACCACCCCGAGCTGCAGCGCTATTCCCACCACGAACGAGCCCAGAAGCCAGATGTTGCCCCAGGGCGGCAGGCCCAGGAAAGACCTGGTCTCGGACCGGAAGTTGAAAGCGTGTAACGCCTGAGTCAGCACCATCGTCGTGAAGAGGACGGTGCGCGCGGTGTCGAGAGTGGACGAATCCGGCGTGAGGGAGCACCCGAGGACAGGGTCGGAGAGCAGGAAGGCGGCCAGGCCGCCCGCGGTCATCACCAGCCCCATCACGAGCAGGTTCAACTGCCTGGGAATGGAGAGGATGTTCTCGCCGATGTCTCTCGGGGGCTGCTCCATGACGTCGGCCTCAGGGGGGTCCACCCCCAGGGCCAGCGCCGGCAGTCCGTCCGTTATGAGGTTTATCCAGAGGATCTGGGAGGCGGCCAGCGCCAGCGGGAGCCCCGCCACCATCGAGATAAAGATAATGAGCACTTCACTGATGTTGCACGAGAGCAGGAAGTAGATCGCCTTCTTGAGGTTGCCGAAAATGATGCGGCCCTGCCTGACCGCCGACACGATCGTGGCGAAGTTGTCATCGGCGAGGACCATGTCGGAGGCTTCCTTGGACACGTCGGTGCCGGTGATCCCCATCGCCACGCCGATGTCCGCGCGCTTGAGCGCCGGCGCGTCGTTCACGCCGTCGCCGGTCATAGCCACGACGTGGCCGCGCTCCTTGAGCGCCTCCACGATCTTGACCTTGTGCCTGGGCGAGACGCGGGCGTACACGCCGATGTCCTCGACCTGGGCGGTAAGCTGCTCCGGCGTCATCTTCTCGAGCTGCGAACCCTCGACGAGGTGCTTGTTCATGGTTAGGATGCCCAGCTCCCGGGCCACCGACGCCGCCGTGGCCTTGTGGTCGCCGGTTATCATGGCCACCTGGATCCTGGCCTTGCGGCACTGATCGAGCGCCCTGGCGGCCTCGGGCCTCGGGGGGTCTTTCATGGCGAAGGCGCCGAGGAATACGAGGTCCCGTTCGATTTCTCCGAGGCGCTCGGAATCGGGCAGCGAATCCAGGTGCCGGTAGGCCACCGCGAGCGTACGGGGCGCCTGCGAACCCATTTCCGTGGTGAGGGCGAGGCCCCTCGCCCTGGCCTCGGCCGTGAGCTCGACCTCCCCATCGGGGGAGTAAACGCGGTCGCACCTGCCCAGCAGCTCCTCGGCCGCCCCCTTTGAGAAAACCATGAACCCCTTCTCGGAGCGGTGCGCCGTCGTCATCATCTTTCGGTCCGAGTCGAACGGCAC
>CAZAIS010000177.1:0-5929 GCA_964485255.1 uncultured Acidimicrobiales bacterium
GTCGCGGCTCGGTGTTCGGGCAACCCCGCGCGTACAGGCGCGGATTGCGGACACGCGTTCAGGAGGTAGTCGCTTCGACGTTAAGCGCCACGCGGCCGTGAGGGGACACGGGGCCGGGAAAGGCGCCGCCCGGTGTCCGGAGTGCCGCGAGAAGCACTGTCTATCGCGCAAGTCCCGGGAGATGGACTCAACCGCCGCGCCCGTCCCGGGAATCGATTCCCAAATACCGGCCTTCAAGGACCGAAAAGGACGAGTGCCGTTGCGGGTGCTGGCGCGGCCGCGCGCCAGGTGGGACCGCCGTTCCTCAAATGACTCGAGTGGGTAACCCATGTGGTTGGTTGCGCGCCTCCGGGAAAGTGACATTGATGTGGGGTGGGTGGCCCGGGTCTGTGCGAGGTTCGTGAAATGAAGGGTGGAGCGGATGGACTGTTACTGCGAGTGTCCGGAGGATTGCCCGTTCAGGGACGGAGAACTCTGCCAGCAGTTCGACCGGGAATGCTGGCCGTTCGCGATGGAGATGTCGGTCTGCGCGGGAACGCGCGAGAAGTGACGCGGGAGAGCGTAGCGGCCGGGCTCAGGACGCGGTCTCCGCGTCGCGAATCGCTTCCCTGACCTGCTCTCCGGTGAGGCTTTCCCTCTGGAGAAGGGAATGCGCCACCGCCGTGACGGCGTCCCAGTGCCGGTACAGCGTGCCGCTGACTTCCTCGAACAGCGCCTTGAACGCTCCCGCGTGTTTCTCCCCAAGCTCCTTGATCAGTTCGGGGCCGTGCCTGTAGTCGAGCAGCTTCTCCAGGGTATCGGCGAACAGCGCGATGCCCTCCTCCTCGTCCAGCCGCCCGGAGCACTCGAGGTCGGCGAGCACGAACATGAGGTCGTGGATGCCGCAAACGGAAACCCTGGACGCGATTCTCTTCTCCGCGGCGAACGCCGCCATGCCGGTCCTGGCGGCGGACTCGATCGCGCTCCTGTCGAGGGTCGCTCCCGCCGCGTCAAGCTCGACCCAGCCGTCGCCCAGCTCGTCCCCAGCGATGGTGCAGGCTACGACGTCGCGGCCTTCCAGGTGGGCCATGACCGCGTGGCCGGCCTCGTGGTAAGCAGTGAGAGTTCGCTCCTCGACCTGTCCCATTTCCCTCCCCGCGCGACTGCTGAGCTCAACGAGATGATAGTCGAGGCCGGCGCGTTGAACAACCGCGGCTAGACCAGTTGGTCGCACCTGTTCCCCAGGAAGCGCTCACTGCCCCCCACCATCACGACGAACAGGAGCTCGAAGTAACGCTTCCAGTCGAGGGTGAGCTCTGAGAACAGCGGGAAGAGATGCCCGCAGGCGGCATCGACCGGGATGGCCGAGATCAGGGTGCCTTCGCTGTCGCGCGGTTCCTCCGCCCTGTCTATGACCTTCGCCTCGCCACGGGGGCCGCTTCTCGAAGTAACGGCGCCGCGACGGCGCTTGATGTCGGTGCTGCGACCGGTCCGCCGCTCTACCACGACCAGCGACGCCGGCGCCATTGTTACGGATGACACTTCCATGTGTCTTTACCTCTGAGTCATTCAGTTTTCCGGTCCGCCGCGCCGGGCACGGTGTACCGGACGGCACGCGCGGGCGCCTGCCGCAACCAAATTGATATCATTTATCAGCCCGTTTCGCCAAAGCCCATTCAGGTGACAGTGTAAGTATAAACGGTTGTCCGGGCGGCGACACGATGCCCTCCCCGCGACGCCCGGGCAGCCCCCCGCGAGCCGACCCCCGCGAGCCTACCGCCCCCGGGACCGCCACGAGCCGCCATCGCTGAAACCCGCCGCCGGTACACACCCGTGAACCGCCCGCCTGTACGGGCACCCCGGTTGTCGTTAAACTATTTGTATGAACCTCCAGACTCGAGCAGCACGCATCGCGGCGTCTTGAGTGAACCCTCGGGGGAATCTGTGGCAAGCGGTGACAAGAGCCAGTTGAAAGTGCTCGTCGTCGAAGACGAGGAGCATACGGCGCGCCTGATGAAGACTCTGATCAAAAAGGAGTTTCACGCGGCGGTCGATCACGCGCGGGACGCGGCAACCGCGAGCGGCTTCCTGGCCGCCGGAGCTTACGACCTGGTGACGCTGGACTTCAAGCTCCCGGACAGGGACGGCCTGGTGCTCCTGGAGGAGATAAAGGCCTCCGAGAACCCGCCACCGGTGATAGTGGTCACCGGAAGGGGCGACGAGCGGGTCGCCGCGGTTTCGATAGGGCTCGGCGCGTCCGGTTACGTGCTCAAGGACCGGCAGCTTCTCGACAACCTACTCCAGACGATTCGCAGGGCGCTCTCCGGCAGCAGGCTCAAACCCCCCGAAACGGCCGGCAAGCAGGACTACCTGCTTAACGCGCTGGAAGGGGTAATGGTGCTCGACTCCCACTTCAGGGTCGCCCACGCCAATGACTCCCTGGGCGAAGTAATGGGCAACGCGGCCGCCGACATGCTGGGCAGGCACTTCCTCGACTTCTTCTCGGACGACCAGCAGGGGGCCGCCGAGGCGTTCCTGGAAAGGCGCAGGCGCGGGATAAGGGAGCGCGTCGAGCTGGAGTGCGCGCGACCCGCCGGCGAGCGGGCGTGGATCTCCGCCTCCACGAACTCGCTGTTCTCAGAGGACGGAGCCTTCGACGGCGCGGTCATCCTCGTTACCGACATAAGCTCGCGCAAGAAGACGGAAGGGGTCTTCCTGAAGACCTTCAGCGCGGTCCCGCAGTCCATGGCGATCATCAGGATGTCCGACGGCTTCGTCCTCGAGGTCAACGATGAGTTTCTGAGAACCTTCGGCGTAGAGAAAGACGCCGTTACCGGGCGGAACGCGCTGGACCTTTCGATATGGAAGTCCCTCTCCGACTTCGACGCTATCAGGGAGGGAATAGAGGAGGCGGGGATGGTCCGCGGCCTGGAGGCCTCGATGCTGACGTCCGGCGGCGAGGAGCTATGGGTGGCTGTCCACGCCTTGTCTCTCGAGTTCCGCGGGGAGCCGTGCCTGCTCGTGTCCATCGAGAACATTACGGCCCCGCGCAAGGCCGACGAGGCGGTATTCACCGCCCACCAGTACCAGCAGGCGCTGTTCAACAGCCTGCCCGACGCGGTACTCGTTTGCGACATGGACGGTTGGATAACCGACTGCAACATGGCGGCCACGACCATGACCGGTTTCGAGAAGCGGGAGCTGCTGACGAGGAACATCACCGATCTGATGGCGGACCCGCCGGAGCAGAGAGAACTCGCGCTTCAGGTCAGGAGAGAGATCATGGAATCGGGGTTCTCGTCCGTCGAGACATTGCTGAGGCGGCAGGACGGCGTTGCTTTCATGGCCAGCTCCACCTCGACACTGTTGAAGAGCATAAAGGGGGAAAAGGTCGGCTCCGTCACCGTGATCAAGGATATCACCGAGAGGCGCCGCGCCATGGACGTCCTCGTCCGGGAGCGGGACTTCTCCAGGGCGGTGCTCGATACGGTGGAGAGCCTGCTCGTCGTTCTCGACGGGGAGGGAAGGTTCGTAAGGACCAACCGCGCCTTCGAGAAGACGATGGGAATGCCTTCCGCGGTCCTGCTGGGGCGGCGCCTGTACGACCTGATAGACCCCGACGAGAGGGGTGACGTCGTCCTGCGCTTCGCGCTGGTACCGGGCGATGAGCTTCTGTCGCAGTTTCCCGCGCTCGGGGAGAATACGCTCGTCACTGACCGCGGCGAGAGGCGGAGCATAATGTGGGTGGCCTCGGTGATAGAGGACGGAAAGGGAGGCATCGAGTTCATAGTGCTCTCCGGCACGGACGTGACCGGACGCAAGAAGGCGGAAGACGCGTTGAGGAGGGCGAACCGCGAGCTGAACGAGTACGCCAACGTGGTCCTACACGACCTCAAGAATCCCGTGGTCGCCGTGATGATGGGGTTGGAGCTGCTCGAGGAAAGCATGGACGAGTCCCTGCCCGGGGAGGGCTCCGACGAGATCCTCGAGTTGCTGGGGACGATCAACAGAAGCACGGAGAGCGTCTACTCGCTTGTCGAAGAGCTGCGCGCGCTGGCTGAATCCGGCGGGATGGGCGAGGGGATAACCGAGGTCGACGTCGCCGACGTGGTCAGGGACGTTACGGAAGAATTCTCCTACCTCATTGCCGTCAAGGGCATCGAGGTCGATATCGCGCGCGATCTCGGTACACTCTCGGCGGAAAGGGCGCACGTGTTTCGCGTGTTCTCGAACATCATAGGGAACGCAATCAAGCATAATACCAATCCCAACCCCCGGATATGGGTCAGCCGTGTCGAGGCTTCAGAGGAAGGCTCGAAACGCTATGCCGTGACCGACAACGGGAGCCTTCTGACCGAGGAGGCGGTATCCGTGATCAACGACCCGTCCATACTTCCGCCGGGCGCGAGGCTCGGCCTCGGCCTGACCGTGGTCAGCAAGATACTGGGGATATACGGGGGTGAGATGCGCGCCCTCAACGGCACCGGCCCCAGGTTCGAGGTGACATTCGCGCAGCAGCCTCGGGACTCCTCCGGCGTGTAGCGGCGAACACACGGGGTTTTCTTTAAAGAGATTTAAAAGGTATTGTTGTATCAATATTGAATACGGATTCAATGCTCAGTGAAGCGATATGGAAGCAGTGAAGTCACATATTGAACCGGATTGTTGAAGCGTTCAAGGGGTTATCGTGCTCGAGGAAGAGGTCAAGGAGTCGACGGACTTGCTGGGGATGATCATGGAAGCCACTGTCCGCGAGCCGACGGCGGCCGAGTTGAGGAGGGCACTTCAGAGGAGCTCTGAGGTGCTGGAGCGCGCATGCCGGGAGGCGGGCGAGGCGAAGACGTACGCGACGGCGGACGAGGTAGACGCAGAACTGGAGAAGATGGAGCGCCTGGCAAGGCAATCGGACCGCGCGAGGGCGTACGCGGGACGGGCGCTGGAGGAAAGAATGGAGGGCGCCCGCGGCCCGGAGACGGAAAAGATCGTGACTTCGGCGCAACGGACGGAGGAAAAGGTGGAGGCGCTCCGGCTCGCGTCCGCGCTGAGGAGGAAACGGGCTTCCTCCGGCGTGAAGCAGAAGGAAGCGGCGGCGATCGCCGGCATATCGGAGTCCTACCTTTCCCAGATTGAAAACGCGCGGTGCAAACCACCCTCGAAGGCGGTCCGCTCCAGGCTCGAGAGCTTCATCACCGCTCGAGATGACGAACCGCTCGAGCCGCGACCGGCGGCCCGCAGAAAGAAGGCTAAACCTGAACCAACGGATTGGTATGAAGGTAAAGTGAGGCTATACCTCATGGGAGAGAAAAAAAACGTCGGCGTCGCGCTTATCGGGGACGATACTTCCACCAGGGCGCGGCTGCTACAGAACCTGCTCAAGGAGGCGTCACGGCTCGACGAGGCCGGTCTCAGCGTGCTGATCGACCTCGCCTCGAAGCTGTCGGGGTAGAGCCTCCGTCACGGCTTGTCCACACTTGTGGAAAACCCGGTGGAGAAGCTCAAACGCCATTCGAAGGATGCGCCGTTCAGCCTGGATTCTCAACCTTTTGGGCGATTGCCTGGGCCCATTTTTTTTATAAGCATATATGGGCATCGAACCGAAAGGGAGCTCGGTGTTGGCGCTTAGGCATGGGTCGCCACAAACCGTCTGATGCTTTTCGCCTGGAGCGGCAAGGAATGCGTGATTGTACACCTCGGCTGCTTCCGGCTCCCTCGAATGACGCGGCGCGCGATCTCGTGTGAGGACGCCGCGGCGGAACCGGCGGTCGCGATGGTGGGAAACGTCTGGGAAAGCGAGTCGGAAGGCCTCAGAGGGTTGCTGTCGTGGCTGGAGTCCGACAGGGGCTTCGAGAGGGCCGGCATCGTCCTGGCCAACCGGCGCATGCGAGAGGAGATATTCGCCGGCGGCTCGGCCGGCAGCTTCACCTTCGCCGACGACGTTTCCGACTTCGTT
>CAZAIS010000178.1:0-5888 GCA_964485255.1 uncultured Acidimicrobiales bacterium
GTGCTGGACCGCCGCCTCTTCTACGACGTAAACCTCCAAGGCTCCAGGAACGTGCTCTGGGCAGCGAGGCGGGCCGATCTCGACAGGATCGTTTACACGTCCTCCATCGCGGCGCTGGGGGTCAAGGAGGGGATGCTTCCCGCCGACGAGGAGACTCCTTTCAACCAGTTTCAGCGGGCCAACGACTACGTGCTGACCAAGTACCTGTCCCAGGAGGAAGCGCTGACCTTCGCGCGCGAGGGGTTGCCCGTCGTCGTAGTGAACCCCTGCTTCCCGTACGGGGAAGGGGATGTCGCTCCCACCCCCACCGGAAAGATCATTCTCGACGTCGCGAACCGCGTACAGTTCATGACCTACGAGGGTGGGATCAACATAGTGGACGTGAAGGACGTAGCCAGGGGCCACGTCCTCGCCGCCAGGAAGGGGGTCGTCGGCGAGAAGTATATACTGGGGAACCGCAACATCCTCATGAAAGAGCTCTTCGAGACGGTCGCGAAAATCGCCGGCGTCGATACCCGCATCATCAAGATGCCGCTGCCGCTTGCCCGCCTGTACGGTTTTCTCTGGAAAAAGTTGGCCGACTGGACCGGCACGCAGCCGACCACAACACACCAGGAGGTCGCCTACTCGCGTCAATACCTCTTCTACGACACCTCCAAGGCCCGGCGCGACCTGGGGCTGGAGCCCACCCCCGTCGAGGTGTCGTTGAAGAGGGCCGTCGAGTGGTTCGAGCGGAACGGCTACATTCCGCGCGGCGGCCCGCTCGTCCGGCTCACAAGCGCGTTCGAGCGTCTTCCTTTCATGCGCAGGCCGCGGTAGAGGCGCGCGGGTCCCGCCGCGCTTGCCGGCCGGAGCCGCACCACCGCCCTCGTTTCGTGGATAATGACACTTGCCGTTCCATGGTGAAGGGAGATGTGGTCATGCCCGAGAAGGCGTACCGGGCTCTCGCGAAGTCCTATTCCAGCCCGTTGCTGTTCGGCCCACCGGTGTCGGACGAGCTTATGGCGCTCGTTACACACATGTACACCGAGGACGAGGCGGACGTCGTGCGGCACCTCAAGCCCTTGCGCCCCCGTACCGCGAAAGGGCTCGCGAGATCGTCGGGGCGTCCCCTCCACGAGGTCTCGAGCGTCCTCCACCACCTTTCCCGGGAGATGTTTATAATCCTCGCCGTTGGCAACGGCCCCGGCGCGCGCTACAGCCTCATGCCCATCGTCCCGGGCACTTTCGAGGCGGTCTTGATGCGCCCTTCGCTCGAGTCCGTCAGCGAATGGCACCGCGAGTTCGCGCGGCTTTACGAGGCTCTTTTCGACACCGGTTTCATGATGGAGTACAACACCGGCAGGGTCCGTCCGGTAAGGTACATACCCGTTGGGGAAATTGTCGACTCGGTGCCGATGGCTCTCCCTTCGGACCGCCTCGAATGCATCCTGGACCGGTTCGACAGTTTCTCCATCGCTTTATGCCAGTGCAGGCTGAGCAGGAGTCTGCTGGGCGATGGGTGCGGCCGGAAGCTGGACACCTGCGCCGCCTTCGGGGATGCGAGCAAGTGGCTCGTGGCCAACGGTAAAGCCAGGGCCGCGAGCAGGAGGGACATTCTCGAGAGCAAGGCGGAGGCGGAGTCGGAAGGGATGGTGACCTGGATGTTCAACGTGGGCAACGAGAGCAGGCTGAACGGATCCTGCTCCTGTTGCGGCTGCTGCTGCGGGGCTCTCAGGTCCATTACCCAGTTCAACATGCCGGGTCTCATCGCGCCACCTCATTTCATCCCGCGCTTCGAGCGCGAGCTGTGTGCCGGCTGCGATAAATGCGTGAAGGCTTGCCCGGTAGTCGCGATCGCCCTCCCGGCCGGTGAAGACCCTGCGATGCCGGTACACCTCGCGGAGCGCTGCATAGGTTGCGGTCTTTGCGCCGCCGCCTGCCCCACGGGATCGATAACCATGTATGAGGCGCCGGACTACCGTGAACCGGTCGCCACCTGGCCCAGGTTCGCCGTGAAGGCCGTTCCGGAGCACTTGAAAAACTTCCGCAGGGTCTCAGGGAGGCGCCGGAACGCCGGGGGCGAAGACCTTTGATCCTCGATCCGTAAATCGTTTGAAGGACCTGTTGACAACGGTTGTGCGATGTCCTATGTTAGTAACCACTACGTTAGCGTTCACTAACGGGAGGCGTTTTTGACCGGGGAGCCCTCTTCGCAAAGCAAAGACCGTAAGTCCCAGATCATCGATTCCACGATAGGGCTGATGTCCGACCATGGTGTCGCCGGGGCTACGACGGCCCGGATAGCGGCGGAGGTCGGCGTCTCGGAGCCAACGCTGTACCGTCACTTCAAGAACAAGCAGGACATCCTCCTGTCGGCCCTGGACGTCATCGCGGTGAGACTGATGTTCTTCGCGGCCACCGCGGCGAGCAACGCCGAGGACGTGGTCGAGCGGGTGCGCCTGATGAGCGGGGCCATATACGACTTCGCGATTCAGAACCCTGACGAGACCCGCGTCTTCTTCGAGGCTCTGAGCGCGACGCGCGACGAGGAGATGAAAGGCGCGCTGAGGATCAAGTTCTCCGAGCTGCTCAGGCTGATGGAAGGCGTGCTTGCGGAAGGCATCACCAAGGGGGAGATCCGGGAAGACGTCGACGTTCAGTTGACCGCCTGGGAGATCGCCTCACTGGGGAGCACGCTCTACATCGCATTCTCGCTCGGCATGCAGGACGTCCTCCCCAAAGAGAAGGCTCTCCGTGCCGTCGACAGGCTGCTCGACTCCATCGTCACCAACGACAACGATGAAAGGAGATGCGGGAAATGAAGGCACTCATAATGGGCGGAGGAATGGGCGGGCTCGCGACCGCGATCAACCTGCTCGACCTCGGCGTCGACGTCGAGTTGATCGAGGCCGACGTCATGTTCGGGGGCAGGGCGTCATCCTGGCTGGACGAGGACGGCGACATGATCGACAACGCCCTGCACGTCTTCTTCCCCTACTACGTGAACCTCTGCAACTTCTTCAAGAAGATGGGCATCTACGACAACATAATCTGGAAGGCCCCCGAGTTCTACTACATGCAGGAGGACGGCAAGGAAGCCGTGATGAGGTTCCCGAACCTTCCCGCGCCGCTGCACGCCGCGGCGGCTTACGTATCGCTCATCAAGGCCTACACGGGGCTCCCCAAGTGGAAGATGCTGTTCACCGCGCTCGGCATGGGCATGGGAGTCTCAAGGTACTCAATGGAGCAACTCGAGGCGCTCGACGATATCACTTTCGGCCAGTGGGCCATGAGGGTGGCGCCGATAGGCGCCTTCAAGCCCATGGAACCGGGCATCAACGGCCTCACCTTCACTCCTTCCTGGATGATTTCGGCGAAGGTCATGATCAACTGGTTCAAGAAGGTCAGCGGCTCCGCAGAGACCTCGCGGGTCGGCTTCGCCAACGGCGGGCTGGGCGAGATCTGGGTGGACAACTGCCTCGAGTACATAAAGTCCAGGGGAGGTTCCTTCGAGCTCGAAAAGGCCGTGACCGCGATCAACGTCGAGGACGGGCGCGTCAAGAGCGTGACCGTCAACGGCTCCGAGGAGCGCACCGCCGACATGTACGTCTCAGCGATAAGCCCTTACGCCCTCCGCAAGGTGCTCCCCGACGAATCCTTCAAGCTCGACTACTTCAAGGACCTCTGGCACTTCCAGTACGCGCCGTCGCTCTCCCTGCAGGTCTGGTTCGACCGAAAACTGACGGATATCGATGTCACGTTCTTCTCGAACGACTGCATTTTCAACACCTACGCCGACCTGTCCAACGTCCTTCCCCACATCTTCAAGGGAGGGAGCATGCTCGAGATGGTTCTCTCCCCCGCCGACCATATCGAAGGGCTCCCCGACGAGGTCATCTTCGACACGGCCATCGGGCAGATAAAGAGCCTCTTCCCCGCGGCCCGCGAGGCGGATGTGCGTAAGTGGAAGGTCGTCCGCGAGCGCCAGGGCGTCTACCGCGCCTTCCCGGGAATGGAGAAGCGAAGGCCGTTCCAGCGCTCGCCGTACGACAACATGTACGTTACCGGGGACTACACGAGTACACCCGTGTCCTCCGGCGGCATGGAAGCGGCCATATGGAACGCCAACAAGACCGCCGAACTGATAGCGGGCGACAAGCTCGATAAGTCGATATCCCTTAACGTGGACTTCAACCCCGACAGGGGTCTCATGCCCTACATCAAGCCTGTCCTGAGGTACGGGCCGCCGTTGTTCGGCGCCTTCGCGGCCCTGAAGGTAATGATAAAGCTCTTGCGCAGGTAAGCCGCTGGCGGGTTTACTCGACCCGGCCGCACCGCGCCCCCGCGTGTGTGGAATGTAGGGCCGAGGAGCGACGCGGGCCGGGCAGGCCCGCGTCGTTTCTCTTGGCGGTCCTCACCGGCGCACTGTTCCCACCCCGGAACGTTAAGCTATCATTCCATCCATGGCCTTCAAGGAACACTCGCAAAAGATCGCAAGCCGGGCCGCAAGGCGGCTTTCCTCGTCCGAGGAGGCCCTGGGAGTCCTCTACTCGAAGCTGGTCACCGAGCGCAGGTGGTTCGTGGTCTTATCCGCCGCCGCTGCCGATTTCTGGGAAAAGAAGCTATACTACTTCACCGGTCATTTCACCTACAGCGCGCTGCTCGCCGTCCTCGCCATGGCCTTCGCCCTAGCCTCCCTGGTCGGCCTCGTCCTCAGGGCCGACCCCGGTCTCCAGGGCGACATCCGCGACGCGATGAGGACTTTCATCCCCATCATCGGCGGAACCCCTGACGAGATGACGAGGGCGATGATCGACAACACAACGGTTACCGGCATAATCGGGATCTTCGGCCTCCTGTGGACCGGCACGAAAATATTCAGCGCTCTCGAGTCCGGGTTCTGCCAGATATGGGAAGTCCCGAGGAGAAGCTTCGTCAAACGGAAAGGCCTCGGGTTTCTCATGATCTCAGTCGTCGGCGCCATCGTCATCGTATCGATCGTGATCCAGCTCGCTTTCGCGGCCGTCTGGGGATGGATGGTGGGCGCGGAAGGCTTCTGGTACTCGGCCGGCAAGACCGTACTCAGGCCCCTGCTGGGATTCGCGGTGAACTTCGCACTGTTCCTCTTTTTCTACCAGGTGATCCCGCCTGTGCGCCAGTCCGCGAGACGTTCCATGTCGGGCTCCGCGGTTGCCGCCGCTTTCTTCCTCGGCCTTCAGTACCTGCTCGCGTTCTACTTCGGGAGCATCTCCAACCTGCCGAGCGTTTACGGCAGCATGGCTACGGTAGTTGTTCTCGTCGTATGGCTTCATATAACCGGCATGGTTATCTTCATGGGCGCCGAGATCATCCACGCGATGTACGACGAGGAAATGGTAGAGTCGCACAGGCGGACCGCCGTGCTTCCCGGTCTCTTCAAGACGGCGGATCGCACAAACGAAAGCCTTGGGGATTCGGGGGATAAGGATTAATATATTCCATAACTCGTTTCGCCTATTGAAAGGGGCTTCAAATGGAAATGGCTGTCTCTCTCGATAAATGGTGGATGTACCTCGTGAGGGGAATCCTGGCGATTATCTTCGGGATAATCGCGCTCGTGTGGCCGGGGGCGACTGTCCTCGTGCTCATAGTCCTCTTCGGCTGCTACGCCCTGGTGGAGGGTTTGTTCGCGGTCGGGTATTCGATCGCAAAGGCCTCCAAGAAAGAAAAGTTCTTCGGCCTGCTCATGCTTGGTCTCCTGGGTGTGCTCATCGGTGTGGTGACCCTGGCAAGGCCCGGGATCACCAGCCTCGCCCTCCTCTGGGTGATCGCGATATGGCTGGTCATCCGCGGGTTCCTTATGATCGTTTCGGCGTTCGAGATCGAGGGCTCCGCGGGAATCCGCTGGCTCATCGGCATCTCGGGGG
>CAZAIS010000179.1:0-5876 GCA_964485255.1 uncultured Acidimicrobiales bacterium
AGCCCGTGATTATGTCCTGATCGGCTGTTACGAACCTTCGGTCATGGGCCGGGAGGTCCCCTGCACCGGCACCGCCGGCGTCAGCATGGCCAAAGCGGTGGAACTGGCCCTGTTTGACGGAGTCGATCCGCTGACCGGCATCCGGATCGGCGCGGCGACCGGCGACATCGCCGGCTTCCGGAGCTTCGACGACTTCCTGGCTGCTTGGCGCCGCCAGATAGCCTTCCTGACGGAATCGGCCATGCGGTTCGTCGCGACTTATGAACAGCATTACCTGGCAATCAATCCGTCGCCGTTGTTTTCGGCGACGATGATCGAATGCGTGGAACAGGGCCGGGACGCCTACGCCGGCGGCGCCAAGTACAACAACAGCTCAGTCAATTTCGCCTATATCGCCAGCGCGGTGGATTCCCTGATGGCTGTCAAGAAGCTGGTCTACGACGAGCGCTCCGTAACCTTCGGGGACCTCAAGCGGGCGGTGGATTCGAACTTCGCCGGGGACCCCGCGCTTTACGCGACCGTAACGCGCCGAGTGCCGCTGTTCGGGTCGGGAAGCCCGGAAGCCGTCGAGATGGCGCAACGCGTGGCGGCCTTCGCGCACGACAGGTACAAAGCGCACAGGAACTTTCGCGGCGGGCCCTATACGGCCGGCTTCTGGTCGATGTCGAACCACGTCGCGTTCGGCACGCTTACCGGAGCGCTGCCCTCGGGCCGGCTCGCCGGAAAAGCCTTCACGCCGGGCCTGACGCCTGAGCCTAACGCCTCGGCCAGCCTGCTGGACAACATGCGTGACGTCGCGAGCCTCGATCCGCGCAACATGAACAACAACATCGCTTTCAACGTGAAGGTCGTCCCGGGCGCGTCGGAGGACCACTCCGGCGTCGTCGACCACATGTTCCACTACGTGAAAACCTACTTCGAGCTTGGGGGAATGCAGATGCAGATGAACGTCGTGACGACGGACACGCTGCGAGACGCCATGGCGCACCCCGAGGAGTACACGAACCTGCTGGTGAGGATATCGGGCTACAACGCGTACTTCGTGACCCTGAACCGGGACATGCAGCTCGAGCTGATAGAGCGTGCCGAGTACGGGATCTGATCGCGTGGGAATCCTGCCTCCGACGCGCCCCCTGATACTCGACGTAAAGGGCAACTCGCTCGACGACGGTCCGGGGATCAGGACGGTGGTGTTCTTCAAGGGGTGTCCGCTGGACTGCTCCTGGTGCCACAACCCGGAGAGCAAGAGGACGGTCGCCGAGCTCTCGTTCGACATCGACGAGTGTGTCGATTGCGGGCAATGCTTCGAGGCCTGCGACAAGGCGGCGCTGTCCCGCGGCCTTCCGGGCCGCATAGAGCGGCGTCTTTGCGACGTATGCGGAGCGTGCGCCCGGATCTGCCCCTCGGGGGCCCTCTCGGTGGTCGGAATCAAGATGGACGTCGCGGAGGTGGCGGCCGAGGTGGAGAAAGACCGCCCGTTCTTCGAGGCTTCATCGGGAGGCGTCACCCTCTCGGGTGGAGAGCCGACGCTTTTCATGGACTACTGCTCGCGGCTCCTCGCCCGACTCAATGAGAAAGGAATCCACGCCATCGTGGAGACGTGCGGGCAATTCGACATGGCCCTCTTCGAGGAGTACCTGTTGCCCTGGTGCGACGCCGTTTACTACGACCTGAAGATATTCGACGAGGAATCGCACATCCGCGAGTGCGGCGCGGGCAACGCGGTTATACTGGACAACTTCGAGACGCTCGCGAGGCGCTGCCGCGAGTCGGGCAGAGAGTTGCTCCCCAGGGTTCCCCTTGTTCCGGGGATCACCGACACCGACCGCAACCTGAACGCGCTGGCGGCGTTCATAGAGGGCTGCGGCGTCTCGAGAGTCGCCCTGCTCGAGTACAACCCACTGTGGCGGTCGAAGTGCCGCAAGCTGGGCCGCGAGGTTCCCCGGGCGCAAGGTGCGGCCCTGGACGCCTGGATGGAACGTGAAGACATCGAGCGCTGCCGCAGTGCGTTCGCGGGGCTGGAGGTCGTGTGACGGGTCTCGCGCCCGGGCGGGGGACGTGAAGCCGTACCGGCCGGATCATCGAAGAACGGAACGGGAGGTGGGCCGGTGCATGCACGAGGAGCCCCGGCGGTTCTCGCGATCGGGGCGCACCCCGATGACGTCGAGATCGCGATGGCGGGCACGCTGATCCTGCTGGGCCGGGCGGGGGCGAGCCTTCACATCTGGAGCATGACGGACGGATCGCTGGGTTCGCCGGATCGGGACGGGGACGAGACGGCACGCGTGCGCGCCGCCGAAGCGGCCGCGTCGGCGGCCCTGGCGGGCGCGATCCTCTATCCACCGGCCGCGCCCGACATGGGACTGTTCTACTGCCGCGAGATGCTCGCGCGCGCCGGCGCCGTCATACGGGAGGTGAGGCCTAGCCTGATGCTGGTCCCCTCACCGGAGGATTACCACCCGGACCACGAGGCCGCCTGCAGGCTTGCCGTTTCAGCGGCGCTGGTTCGCTCCATCCCGGCCTTCGAAACGGACCCTCCGGGAAAACCGTGGGGCGGAGACACGTCTGTCTATCACGCGATGCCGCACGGCCTGCGGGACCCCATGGGGCGGAAGGTGAAAGCCGGGCATTACGTGGACGTGACAGATGTTATGGACCTCAAGCAAGGGATGCTCCTTTCGCACGCGAGCCAGGTGGATATGCTCGCGGCCACGCAGGGTGAGGACTGCGTAGACATGATGGAGCGGGCTTGCCGGGAGATGGGCTCATCCTCGGGGCTGTTCGAGTACGCGGAAGGGTGGAGGCGTCACGCGCACACCGGGCTCAGCCTGCGCCGGATCGATCCGCTCTCGGAAATGCTGGGCACGCTTTGCCACACGGACCCGGCCTACGAGGAGTCGCTCGGATGAGGTGCGGCGGCGCGCGTGGCGCCCGTCGAGGCGCCGGCGAGGTAACCGGAGCTCTTTCACGCTTGGGCTCTCATTGTCCGGTTTTCTCCCCGCGTTCTATAATCCTCCACACACGGTGTGCGTTGATCAACGGTGGTGCACGTGTCCGATACCAGTGGTCCCAGGTACAAGATCGACCGTGAGATAGGCAGGGGCGCGTTCGGCGTCGTATACCTGGCGCGGGATAACGTGCTCAGGCGCGATGTCGCCCTGAAGGTCATGTCGCTGCCGGAAGGCCTCGGCGGGGATGAGCGGGGCCGCCTGGTCGAGAGGTTCTACCGGGAAGCGCGCGCCGCCGCGGGGCTTTCACACCCCAACACGGTCATCATCCACGACATCTCGAAGGCGGGGGACAAGCACTTCATCTCCATGGAGTACCTCGAGGGATGGACCCTAACCGAGGAGATCGAAGGCGGTCCGCTCGGTCTCGCGAGGGCACTTTACATCTCCGGGGAGATCCTGGCCGGCCTGGAGTACGCGCACGCCCACGAGGTAGTCCACAGGGATATCAAGCCCGACAACATCTTCCTGCTGGAGCCGGACGGGGTGAAGATAGTGGACTTCGGGCTCGCGCGGGTGCAGGCTTCCACGACCATCACCAAGACCGGGGCGGTCATGGGGAGCCCAGGCTATATTGCGCCGGAGGTCATAGACGGAAAGACCGCCGACAAGCGAACGGACGTCTTCTCGTTCGGGGTCGTCTTCTACGAGATGCTAACCGGCGTGCGCCCGTTCGGGCCGCGGGACGCCTTCGAGTCGTTCGTGCGCGTGGTGTACAGGATAATGTCGGAAGCGCCCGAGCCTCCGTCGGCGTTGAACGCGGACGTTCCGCGGGAAATCGACGCGCTTGTAGAGAGGATGCTCGCGAAAGACCCCGGCGGCCGCTTCGAGGACGCCGGGGCGCTCAGGCGGGCGCTGGACGGGGTGACCCGGGACATGGGGCCGGCCGCGGAGCCACCTGCCGGGCCCAGGCGCCCACCGGCGGCCACCCGCGATACCGGAGACGCGGGGGAAGGCCCGGCAGGGAAAGCGGCGCGCCTCGGCGGCTCGGACGCGGCGCGCACCAGGATACTGGAGTTCGAGGAAGACCTGCAGAGGGAGGCGACCGCGGGCGGGAGGAAAAGGAGTCTCTTGAAAGCGGCGGTTGCCGCCTGTGCGGGTCTTGTCGCGGTCGCGGCGATCACCGTGTTGTTGCTATTCGTTTTCGGCGTGTTTCGAAGCTCGAACGTGAAGGTGCCCAACCTGGTCAACCTGGAGAAGGCCGACGCCGTCAAGACCATCAAGAAGGCGGGCCTGGAGGTGGGCAAGGTCGAGGACTTCTTCTCCTACGAGATCTGGAAAGGTAAAGTCGCGGGCCAGAAACCCTCGGCGGGCACCGAGGTGCCCAGGGACAGCTCCGTCGACATCACGGTGAGCATGGGCAGGAACGTGGCCCAGGTCCCCGACGTTGTAGGATTGCCCGAGGCCGAGGCAGTCGCCGCGGTAACCGCCTTTCAGTTCAAGGCGAGGGTGACCAGGGGCTACAGCGAGACCGTGCCGGTGGGTTGCGTCATTTCCGAGCGCCCCGCGCCGGGGACGCTGCGGGCGTACGAAGACGTTATTGTACTTGTGGTCAACTCCGGGGTGAGGAAGCAGGCCACCACTCCGCGCAAGCCGGCGAACCGCTGAGGAATACCCGGGTTTCAACCCGGCACCCGGCCGACCGGCGCTTCACCGCCCTGGCGTGCCGCACATGAGCGTCAACCACCGCCGATTGGGGTCAACTCTTGTTGGAGCCGGTCCATGAGGTCTCCAACGGTGCACTTCTCGACGTCGATGTCCTCCATCTCGACGAACCGGCTCAACAGGTACTGCAGGTAGTCCATCTCGGGGTTTTCCACGGTCCTGCCTCCTTCTGCGAGTCACCCGAGCTTCCGCCGGAGTGCTTCAACGGCGGGAGGGCCGGCCCTGCGCGTTTGATATAATCAATTCGTCGACAACGAAGGGGGTGGGTCCGGCATGGAGTATCTGGGCGGTCGCCTTGAGATCCTCGAGGGCGATATAACCAGGCTTGATGTCGATGCGATAGTCAACGCCGCCAACAAGAGCCTGCTGGGCGGTGGCGGTGTCGACGGCGCGATCCACAGGGCGGCCGGCCCTGGTCTCCTGGCGGAAACGCGAGGGCTCGGGGGAGCTCAAACGGGTGAAGCCAAGATCACCGGAGGGCACAACCTTGCCGCGCGACACGTGTTCCACGCGGTGGGCCCGGTCTGGCACGGCGGGGGGAATAACGAGGACGAACTGCTTGCCTCCTGCTACCGCAACAGCCTCGCCCTGGCGCTGGACAACGGGCTCAAGACGATAGCCTTCCCGGCGATAAGCACGGGGATCTACTCGTTTCCGATCGAAAGGGCTACCGGGATAGCGCTCGACGAGATCAAGGGTTTCCTCGATGCCGAGCCGTCGTTCGAGAAGGTGATCTGCTGCTGCTTCGGCAGGCGCGATTACGAGGTGTATATCAAGGTGGCGGCGGACCTTTTTTCCTGAGCCCGCCGGGGCTCACGTTCGTCGCGAGGTTGATATTTCTCACTTGCCGAGCGCGAGGCCGCTGCTAACATAAGGAGTCGGGAGAATAGCGACAGGGGGTCATAACGTGAACGGGGACGATCGCTACGCAAGACTCGCACAGAAGATTTTCATGGGTGATTCCCGCCTGATTCCGAAGCTGTTCGCGGCCGCGGCGACCGAGGAGGAGGCCGACGTACTGCTCGCCCTCCCGGCGACGGCCGCAACGGTCTCGGCGGAACTCGGAATCAGCGAGGAGGTGGCTGCCTGCGCGCTGGACGGCCTTTTCAGGAAAGGCCTCGCCTTCAAGAAGGATACTGCCGGGGGTACGCTCTACAGGATGTGCCGGGACCTGATGCAGTTCCACGACGCTTCGATTCTCTG
>CAZAIS010000180.1:0-5851 GCA_964485255.1 uncultured Acidimicrobiales bacterium
CGGGGTGCTCGGCGAGGCGGTTCGCTATTTCCCCCGGCTCCACCCGGAAGCCTCGCACCTGCACCTGGTCGTCCACGCGGCCGAGGTACTCGAGCTCCCCGGAGGGAAGGCGGCGGCCCAGGTCTCCCGAGCGGTACAGCCTGCCGCCGGGGTTGAACGGGTCTGGAACGAACCTTTCGGCCGTCAGCCCCTCGCGACCCAGGTAGCCGCGCGCCACGCCGCCGCCGCCGACGCAGATCTCCCCGGGGAGACCCGCCGGGCGCAGCCGCATGTGGGCGTCCACTACGTGCGCCGTGGTGTCCGGAAGGGGCATGCCTATGTCGCCGATCCCGGCGGCGACGTCCTCGTCGCGGATTTCCTTGAAGGTCACGTGCACGCAGGTCTCGGTTATCCCGTACATGTTCACCAGGGTGACGTCCGGGTACCGCGCGCGCCATCCCTCGAGCATCGAGTAATCGAGCGCCTCGCCCCCGAAGATCACGTAGCGCAGGGGAAGGGCGGGGGCGCCCCGCTCGAGCGCCTCACGTGCGAGGCCGTAGAAGGCCGAGGGGACCTGGTTCAGGACAGTCACGCCCTCCGCGAGGATGAGGTCCAGCAGGAGCGCCGAATCCCTGGTGGTCTCGACGGGAACCACGAGGAGCCTGCCGCCGTTCAGCAGGGCGCCGTACATCTCCCAGACGGAGAAGTCGAACCCGTAGGAGTGAAACATGGTCCAGGTATCGGCCGGGGAGAACGTGAAGCGCGGCCGGTCGTTCGCGATCAGGTGCACCACGTTGCGGTGTTCGACCAGGACGCCCTTGGGCCTGCCCGTCGAGCCGGACGTGTAGATGCAGTAGGCGAGGTTGCCCGCTCCCGCGCCGGTGTCCGGGCAGGCGGCGGGCATTGCCCGTATGGCCTCCGCGTCCGAGTCCAGGAGGACGACGGTCCCGGTTCCCGCCGGGATTCTGTCGAGCAACGGTTCCTTCGTCACAAGGAGGTCCGCGCCGGAGTCACCGACGATGAAGCGTATCCTCTCCGGCGGCAGGGACGCCTCGATTGGGAGGTACGCACCGCCCGCCTTCAGCACCGCCAGCATCGCCGCGACGGCGTCGACGCCACGCTCCAGGCACAGGGCCACAAGCGCGTCCGGCCCGGCGCCCGCTTCCACCAGGTAGCCGGCCAGCCGGTCGGCCCTTTCGTCGAGTTCGCGGTAGGTCAGGCTCTCGCCCCCGAGCGCCACGGCCACGCGCTCCGGCGTCTTCTCCGCCTGCGCGGCGAAGAGCCCGTGAAGCGTCGCTTCCTCCGGGAAGGAGGCGGCGGTGTCGTTCCACTCCACGACCTGGGCGGCCTCTTCGGCCGGACTCAGGAACGAGACGCGCGCCAGCGGTTCGTCGGGCACCTCGAGTACGTTTCCGAGGACGGTCTCCATGCGCCGCGCCATCCCCGCCGCGGTCGGGCCGTCGTAGATGTCGGCGTTGTACGTGAGGATGCCATGCGCCCCCCCCGCGCCGCCCGAGAGCAGGAGGTTCAGGTCGTACTTGCCCAGGCCCAGGTTGGTCTCGATGAAACGGGCGGGCGTGGAGCCGAACTCGAGCCGGCTCTCCAGTTCGTCCCGGTAGTCGAAGAGTACGTCGAACAGCACCGTGCGGCTCATGTCCACGGGCGGCTTCAGCCTGTCGGTGAGCATCTCGAAAGGCAGGGTGCCGTTGGAACGCGCCTCGCCGAGGGCGCCTTCGACGCGGCGGAGGAAATCGCGGAAGGAAGCGCCGTCGGGGACGCGGCCCCGGACCGGCAGCAGGTTCTCGAAAGGCCCCACCGACCCCGGGGCCCCGGCCGGCCGGCAGTCGGCGAAAGTGCCGACGATGACCTCGTCCTGCCCCGAGAGGCACAGCAGCGTGAGCATGAATCCGGCGAGCAGCACGGTGGAGGGGTCCACGTCCTCCCGCCGCGCCAGCCCGGAGACCCGCCCGGCGAGCTCCGGGCCGAGGGAGAATTCATGTGTGGCGGCCGTGTAGGTGTGTATGGCCGGCCGGGTCCTGTCCTCCGGGAGCGTGAGGACCGGCAGGTCTCCCCGGAGGCGCCACCTCCAGTTGTAGAGCTGCGGCTCCCAGTCCCTTTCGGGCACGCTCCTCTGCCACTCGCTGAAACCGCTCGGCGAGATATCCTCGGCCGGGAGGCCGCGCGCCTCACCCCCGACCAGCGCGCCGTAGCACGCCGAGAGCTCAACCGCGATCGCGCGGAGCGAAGTCCTGTCGATTAGCGCGTGGTGCGCGGCCAGGACGAAGAAGCTCTCCGGACCGCCGCCGCGCAGCAGCGCCGCCCTGAGGCGGGGTTCCTCACCGGGCGCGAACGCGCGGCCGGCGATCTCGAGGGCCTTTTCCCGGAGGAGGTCCGCGCCCGCGCCCCTCACCACCAGGTTGTCGATCTCGATGGAGGTGCCGGGTTCGACCGCGAGACAGGCGGCCTCCCCGTCGCCTGCTATCCTGGTCCGGAGCGCTTCGTGGCTACTGACGACCTGCCGGAGGCTCGAGGCCAGCGCTCCCCCGTCCACGGGTCCGTCGAACCTGATGAGAAGCGGCACGTTGTGGTAGGTGGGCTTCCCCTCGTACACGGTCCCTTCCTCGAAGCTGTCGATGAACCAGAGCCTTTCCTGGTGGAAGGACAGGGGCGCCGTGCCACCTTCCGCCGGCGGGCAGGGGACAGGCGGACGCGGGACGCGCGCGGCGTCGATCGGCGACATGCCCGACACCGGCACCGCCGGGTCGCCGCCCACCAGCTTCAAGGCCTCCTCCATGCGCGCCGCCATCCCACGGGCCGTCTCCTCCTCGAAGAGGTCCGCGTCGTACACCAGGCACAGCTCGAGGGCGCCGGCGTGTTCCCATGCGTACAGGTCGATATCCGAGCGCGCGGCGCCCAGCTCGATGGCGACCGGCTCCACCTCCAGACCTTCGAGCGAGAGCTGTGCCCCGGGTACGTTCTGGTAAACGAGCAGGGCCGACAGCAGGGGGCTGCTCCCGCCCTCGCGCTCCGGGCGGAGCTCGGCCACCAGCCTCTCGAACGGAAGGTCCTGGTGGGCGTAGGCCTCCAGCGTCGTCTCCCAGACGCGCTTCATCAGGTCCTCGAAGGACGGGTCGCCCCCGAGGTCGATCCTGAGGAGAAGGGTGTTGACGAAGAAGCCGACGATGTCCTCCAGCGCCTGTTCGGTCCTCCCCGCCACGACCGTTCCCAGGACGACGTCCTCCTGCCCCCCGTAGCGACCGAGGAGCGCGGCGAACGCACCCAGAATGAGCATGAACATCGAGGCCCCCGCCTCGCGGGCCACTCTATCCAGCCGGGCCGTGGTCCCCTCGTCGAGGCGGAACGCGACCTGCCTGCCCCGCCGCCCCCCATGCCCGGCGCGGACCCGCCCCGGCGCGAGATCGAGACGCGGCGCCCCCTCGAGCCTGTCGCGCCAGTAGTCGAGCTGCCTCTTGAGCACGTCCCCTGAGAGCCAGCGCTTCTGCCAGGCGGCGTAGTCGGGGTAGCCCACCGGGAGACCGACCAGGCCGGCCGCCTCGCCGCGGGTGAAAGCCCCGTAGCACCTCGAGAGCTCCTCCAGGAGTATTCCCACCGACCACGCGTCGCTTACTATGTGGTGCTGGTTGACCAGGAGGACGTGTTCCTCGTCCGACAGCCTGAGCAGGTGGGCCCTGAAGAGCGGGCCCTTTTCCAGGTCGAACGGGCGGCGCACGAGCCGGTCCAGGAGCCCCCGCAGCCGCTCCGGCGTCGTGTCCAGGATCTCGAGCGGGACCGGCCGCGGCTCGAGGACCAACTGGTACGGCTCGCCGCCCTCGTCCGGGAAGACGGTCCTCAAGCTCTCGTGCCGCGCCACCAGCGCATCGAGGCTCCGTCCGAGGGCAGCCTGGTCCGGGCGCCCGAGGAGCCGGAACGCCGCGGGCATGTGGTAGGAGCTGTCGCTCACCGCCTCGAAGCGGTCCAGGAACCACAGCCTCTCCTGCGCGAACGAGAGCGGCAAGCGACCGCCCCGGTCCACGGGCTCCAGGGGAGGCACCTCCGCGCCGGCGGCCCCGAGCAGTCCCGCCAGGTACCGCCCCAGGCCGCGTACGGTCGGGTGCTCGAAGATGGACTTCACGGGGCACCGCACCCCGAAGACGCTGAAAATCCGGGAGGTGGCGCGTGTCGCGGACAGCGAGTGGCCCCCCAGCCGGAAGAAATCGTCGTCTATGCCGACGGCCTCCAGGCGCAGCACCTCGCGAAAGATGCCCGAAAGAAGCCTCTCCCGCTCGTCCCGCGGCGCGGCGCGCTCTTCCCCGGCGGTGGCTGCCGCCCCCCGCTCGAGGTGGGCGAGCGCCACTCGGTCCGGCTTGCCGGCGGGCGTGAGCGGCGGGGCTTCGAGCTCCACGAAGGCGGAGGGGACCATGTAATCGGGGAGGCGCTCGATGAGGAAGTCGCGCAGGTCGGCCGCATCGAGGCGGGACTCGAGGAGCCCCGCGAGCGGCCGGCCGGCGAGCCGGGCGCCCTCCGGCGGCGCCTCCAGGACCGCCGGCGGGAAACCGCCGTCCCGCGAGAAACAGAGGTCGTACCGCGAGGCCGCGCCCTCGCCGCGAAGCGACAGACCGGCCTCGAGCGCGTAGCCTCGGCCCCGGGCCAGGGCGGCGAGCTCGTCCAACCCGAGAATGCCTTCCGCCTCGCGCTCCAACCTCGCCTTCTCGGCGGGGAGATCGCCCCCGGCCGCCACTGCCTTGACCATGCCGTTGGAGACCCAGGTCCTCCTGCTCGGGTATCCGGTCAGGAGTACCGGGCCGCCATCCGGGCGCAGCAGCCCTCCAACGTCCAGCCCTGCCTCCCAGGGGACTTCCACCGGCTCCTCGAGGGGCGATTCGGCGGAGCCGGTCACGAGCACGACGTCGTAGCGGTAGTCGTTCATCTCGTTGCTGAAGCGGCCCGCCTTGGGCATGAGGCGCACGTCAACGACTCCCTCGTGCCTGCGGGCGAAGTCGATGAAGTACCAGGGCGACACCAGGAGTTCCTTCTCGTTTCGCGAGCCGCGCGCGAGCGCCTCTGAAAGCTCCTCGCCGTCCGGGAGCTCGCCGGGCGCCCGGGCGAGCTCCACGGACAGGTGGAAGGCGTCCTCGAGCCGGAGGTCGCGAACGTCTCCCACGAAGACGCGGCCGTTCGGGGCCGCTTCCAGCGCGAGCTCGAGGACCTCGTCCAGGTAATCCCCGCCGGGGAAGTACTGGACGACCGAGTTGATCACGACCGTGTCGGCCGGGTAGCCCTCGTCCCCGGGTGCGAAGACGTCCGCTATCCCGTCGGCCCGCGCCCGCAGGACCCGCGCGCCCGGTATCGGCCGCTCAGCGAGGCGAGCGCCCAGCCTGGCGACTGCATGGGCGGAGAAGTCGATCCCCAGGTAGCTCCGGCAGCGCGGGGCCACCCTGGTCATGATAAGCCCGGTGCCGCAGCCTGCCTCCAGGACCGAGCCCGGTCCGAGATCCAGTATCCGCTTTACGGTCCCCTCGACCCACTCCCGCATCTGCCCGGCGGGGATCGGCTCGCCGTCATAGGAGCTGTTCCATCCCGTGGTGTCGAAGTCTTCCCCCGCGCGCTCGCCGGCCTCACCGGCGAACAGTTCCTCGTACACGGCTTCCCAGTCCGACACGGCCTGCCGGGCCGCTTCCTCCAGGCGGTGCCCGCCGGGCGACGGGTCGGGCCCCGGCACGTAGTAGGCAACGAGCTCCTTGTCCCCGCCGTCCGCGGCAAGCACCACCGCGCAGGCCGCGAGGGAGGGGTGAGCGCCCAGCACCGCCTCGACCTCACCGGGCTCCACACGGAACCCCCGGAGCTTCACCTGGAGGTCCGCGCGGCCGGCGAA
>CAZAIS010000181.1:0-5824 GCA_964485255.1 uncultured Acidimicrobiales bacterium
CGGTGTCTCTATTACGCGGGGGGCGCCGGCTGCGAGCTTCCTCCCGCACAGGGTCAGCATCCCCATCAGCCTCGCCGGCGGCTCGTGTCCCGCGAACCTGGAAAGCACCATACCGTCGAGGGAGCCGTCATCCACGGCCTCCATGTACTCGACCGGATCGACCAGGAGCACGTCGAGGCCGTTGTCCCTGCAATAGTCGACTAGGGTGGGATTGTCGTTGGTGCCCCTTGCGTTTATGCCGGCCTGCCCCAGCAACTGCAGCATCTCGCCACGCCCGCACCCGACGGCGAGGACGTTGGAGCAGCCCTCGAAGAAAGGCATGTACGCGCGCTGCCTGTCCTTGACCATCCTTGGGGAGCCGTGAACCCTCTGCTCCAGCGTGAGCATATCGATGGCGGCCATGACGTCACCGCCGTCCCGCTCTCCTCCGTTGCCCCCCGGCCCGGCGGTCGCGGCGGCGGGCCCCACATCCCTGGTGCGCAGAACCATCAGCTCGTTCTCGAAGTCCACCATCCGCCGCTCCAGGTACTTGTTCAGAAACAGGACGTTGGCGCGAAACAGGGCCAGGTCCCGGTGAAGGATCGTCGAGAGTATGTCCTCGTTGATCTGGATATGGTCCATGTACTGCTTCATCTCGTTGACGGTCCGCGTCACGGAAGCGTTGAATTCCCTCTGCCGGTCGAGCGCGGGATCAACGTACCAGCTCATGAGCCGGCGAAGCACCCGCTTGAGGAAGGTAACCACCGGTGCGGAAAGGATCCTCTCGCTTCGCGCCACGCCGGGCGTGTTCTTGTCGTAGCAGGCGTTTGTCTCGTGCAGGGTCTCCATGAGCGCGGAATCATCGAAGGAAGGAATGCGATGCCCGTTCGGCGACTTCTCACGAAGCCGGAGTGAAAGGTCCTTCAGGGTTTCCTCGGGTGCCGCCCCGGCAGGCGCTTCACCGCCCGCCCGTTTCCTCGCCACGGCCAACCACCTTTCGGGATCGAAAAGAGCTGATGATAAAAAAATTATAGCACAGGCCGTTACGTCGAAATCTCGACAAGCCGCGTCTTTATGCGCTTCGCGGCGTGCAGCCAGGTCCATTTCTCGCGGGCCCATATGCTCGCTCTAAGGCCCCTGGCCCTGGCCTCCCCGGGGTTCTCATACACCTGTCTCATCAGGCCCGCCAGGTGGTCCACGTCCGGGTCGGCCCACTCGAAGCCCTCGTAGTACGGGCATTTGGCGACCGCCGGGATAAGGCGCCTCAGGTTTATCGGGTACCCGACGTCATCGTTGAAGAACTCGGTCTGCGCGCTCCAGTGCGTGCTTATCGTAGGCAGCCCGCATGCCATCGCCTCCAGCGTAGGCATGCCCCAGCCCTCGCCACGGGTCGGCAGGACGAAACAGTCGCTCGAGCAGTAGATGGAACCCATCTGGTAGCTGGGTATGTTCTGGTTGAGCACTATGACCACGGGAGCCCTATCGGCGCGCAGGCGCATGGCCTCCACGTGCCTCTCGATATTGACCGCGGGGTCGGTGTTGATGACCTTGAGCAGCAGCATGACGTCGTCGCTCGACGAGAACTCCTGGTTGTAGGCCTGAAGCAACGCCTCGGGCGCCTTGCGTTCACCCCACTCGAATACGGACATGAAAACGAAGCGGTCCTCGATTTGCCTGGCCTTGATGTGAGGATGGAAGTAGTTGACGTCGACGCCCAGGGGCATTACGTGTATCGGTCGCTTCACCCCACTGGATTCGAACGTCCGCCGGTTGAACTCGGAGGGCACCCAGATTTCGTCCAGCGCGTTCGCCTGCTCTACCCAGTCTCCGGGGATTCCCGTTACCTCGAGCATCGAGTACCCGACCTTGTACCTGCCGCTGTTCTTGAAGAAGACGTCGCCCTGGCCGTAGACGACCTGGGTTATATCGAGATCCTTCGGCTTGCGCCGCACCTCGTTGATGCGCTCGTCCTCGTTGGGCGGCTCCTCCACGCCGTATACGAACCCGTAGCGGACGTCAACGTCCAGTTGCTCCAGGGCGAGCACCAGGTACTGCGAGGAAACCGCGTACCCGGTGGGTGCGTTGATCCAGGAGTGCCACATGACCCGCGTGTCGTACCTGCCCTCGTAGTAGCCCTGCCAGCGCTCGCGGAAGGCCGTTCGCGAATCGGCCGGCGGCATGCGCCCATGGCCCGCGGTGATATCCCGCGCGACGGCGCGGATGCCGCCCGCGCATCTCACCGGCATCCCGGCGGCCTTCACCTTCAGGCAGAAGTCGATGTCGTCGTACCGCTCGCTGAAGCCGGCCTCGAAGCCCCCCACGGCGTCGAGCGCGCGCCGGCTTATGTACATGATCGAGGAGTCAACCCCTTCGACCTCGCGGGAGTAGTAGTACTGGTTGATGTCCTTCTTGCCGCCACCCAGCGGGAATACCTCGGACTCGGGCTGCAGCACGTGGTAGCCCGCGTTGACGATCAGACCGGCCTCGTCGGTGATCTTCCCTCCCAGTACGCCGGAGCGGGTTTCCGCCGCGAGCCGGACAATCCCCTCGAGCCATTCCGGCTCCGACGGCCGGACGCCCGCCGACAGGAGGACCACGTCAGCGCGCGCGGCTTCGATTCCCAGGTTCTTTCGCGCGCCGGGCGAAGCTCCGTCGGGCGCCTCGATGACCTCGAAACCGATCGGGCCCAGGACCTCTCGCGCCTCGCCGGCGTGGGAACGCTCGGCCACTGCGACCCTGCGCGCTCCCGGCACGGCCCCGTCCGAGGACATGGAACGGGCCAATCTCGCGGCTTCTTCACCGCCGCCGAGGTCGTGTACTACTATGGTAATTTCTTCAGCCATCATTTCTTCGCAATCGCCGCGTAGTCCATGTAGCTGAACAGCACCGAGTTCAGCTTCTCCACGTTCTGGTTCAACTCGTTCACCCATGTCTCACCGGGCGCCGCGTCCTGTACGACTATCTTACCCAGGCGCTGGTTCCTGGGCACGGGGTTCGTAAGCTTGATCTCCACGTCCCGGAAACCGGCGGACAGCATCAGGAACCTCATCGTCTCGGGGTGTATCGGCTGCACGTGAGACAGGTCCGCGTAGAAGAAGCTGGCGAATATCAGCAGGCACTGCGGGTTCGGCGTTTCCACCACCACGTAGCCGCCCTGCCGCATCTTGGCGTAGGCGAGGCCGACCAGCTCGATGAGCTCGCTCGGGGTCATGTGCTCGGCGACCTGCGAGATGAAGACTCCATCCACCGCTTCGTCCTCCAGCGAGGCAAGGTGCGCGAGGCCTTCGGCCGGGACCGCCTTGAGCCCGGCGTCCTCGCAATACTGCCCTGAATCGTTCTCGATGTCGATTCCGTAACCGCCGATCCCCTTCTCGGCCATGAGCTCGAGGAACTCGCCGCGACCGCAGCCCACGTCAAGGACGTTCGAGCACCCCTCGAAGTACTCGAGGTACGGCTGCTGGCGCCTCTTGATCAGCGCCCTGTCGCCCCGGTGTATGCTCTCAAACCAGTAATAATCGAAGTGGAAGAGCGGTTCCGCCCTCGCGGTCCCGAGGTGGTCGCGTCCCACTCCTCGCTCCGGCTCCAGGCGCTCGATCGCCGGGGTGGGGGCCTCGCCGGGCGCCGACGCCCCGGCGCTCCCGCTGGAGCGCTGCCGCCACGACCGCTCGAGCCTTCCGATGCGCTCGTCGAACCTCTCTCCCTCGAGCGCCGTTATCCGCCTTCCGAGGCTGTCCTTCTCCAGCGCCTCCAGCCGGTCGTTAACGCTCTTGAGCTGGTCGGCGACCTCGTGCATCGCCCTGGCCGTGGAGGAGTGCATGCTGTGGAGCTGGGCCACGATCGGGTTGACGTACCAGTAGACCGCCTTCTGAATCACGCGCTTGACGATCCCCTTGACGGCCTGGAGCGGGCCGGCCTTCGCCGCAGTCGGCTCCCCGGCGGTGAACGCCGCCTCCAGGGGAGCCAGGCTCTGGTCGAGCGCCGTGAGGCTGTTGGTAATGTTCTGCCAGGCGCCGGGCATCAGGTAGACGACGTCCTCTATCTCGCGCACCTCGGAGTGGTACGTCTGCCTGCGTCCCGTGTCGCGCTCGTGAAGGACGTTGATCACGTCCTGGAGCACGTCCTCGACGTCCACGTCAACCGGGTTCATGTGTCGCCTCCACCCCGGGGTCCCCCCCGCCTGATATGTTCATGTTCCTTGTCACATGTACGTCGTTGGGGATGTAAAGGAGACCCGCGTCGTTGATGTCGCTGTGCATGTCGAACGAGAAATACCGGTCGAGCCAGTGGTACACGATGCTCTCGTCCCGCGAGTGGATGGCGACGCTGACCAGGTAACGCCCCTCCAGCATCGGCAGGGACTTGAGGTCAAACTGGACGAAGCCCTCGCCCTCGACGGTGCCGAGGTCCAGCCCCTTGAGCCTGGTGTTCGTCCCGTACGCGGTGAACCCGCGATAGTCATCGATGGAGAAGCCGAAAACAGGGTCTTCAACCGGCTCGTTGGCGCGGTAGGCCACCCTTATCTTCATGTCCTCGCCCGTGTTGAAATCGTTGACGCCCTCGTCGGAGTCGTTCAGCAGCGCGACTCCCAGGACCTCCATCTTCCTGTTGCCCCTCTCGGAGCGCTCGGTCTCGTCGCTCTCCATCTGCTGGTGGTAGAAGTTGACGACCTCCCTGGGTTTGCCCTCCTTGACTATCCTGCCCGAATCCAGCATGACCACTTTCGAGCAAATCTCCCTGGTGATCTCGACGGCGTGCGTCACGAATATGATCGTCTTGCCTTCTTCCTGGATGTCCTCGATGCGCTCCATGCACTTGCGCTGGAACGCCTCGTCGCCGACGGCGAGGACCTCGTCGATCAGCAGTATATCGGGGTCGACGTTAATCGCCACCGCGAATCCGAGCCGGACGTACATGCCGCTCGAATAGTTGCGGACGTGATTGTCGATGAATCTCTCCATCTCGGCGAAGGCCACGATTTCGTCGAACCTCTTGTCGACCTCCTTCTTGGAGAAGCCGAGGATGGAGGCGTTGAGGTAGATGTTTTCACGACCGGTAAGGTCCGGCTGGAAGCCCGCGCCGAGCTCCAGGAGAGCAGCGATGCTGCCGTTGGTGATTACCCTGCCAGTGGTCGGGTACAGTATTCTGGTGATGCACTTGAGAAGCGTGGACTTCCCGGAGCCGTTGGCGCCGATGATCCCCAGAGTCTCGCCCTCCTCCACCTGTATGTCGATGTCCTTTAGCGCCCAGAATTCCTCGTAGCCCCGCTTGTTGAAGAACAGCACCTTCTCCTTGAGGCTCCGCACGTTCTCATGGTAGAGCTTGAACATCTTCGAAACGTCGTTTACCTCGACCGTGTACTTTGCCATGGCTCACCCGCCGCACTATATCTGCTCGGCGAAACCCCGCTCCTTTCGCATAAAATACCAGTAACCGAACACCAGCAGGACTACCGACAGGATTATCGTTGCGAGGATCCCCCAGAAAGACATGTAGACCACCTGGGGTTGCTTTATCCCTTTGATGTATGAGTGAGCGTAGTAGCGCGGATTGTAGATTATGAACTGGTATAGCTCAATGATATTGGTCATGGGGTTGGCGAGATACAGCCTGAAGAACTTCCCGAGCGTTCCCTGAACCTGCCCGATCGTATAGACGATAGGGCACAACCAGAACCACGCCATGGTGGCGACTTCAACGAAATGCTGGACGTCTCTGAGATATACGTTCGCCGAAGAGACAATAAGGGCCATGCCCGTCGTGAAGACTATCTCCAGGAGCATGACCAGGGGAAGGTACAGGAGGTAGATCGAGAAGTGCCAGCCGATGACGAGCAGGAACAAGAGCA
>CAZAIS010000182.1:0-5807 GCA_964485255.1 uncultured Acidimicrobiales bacterium
CGACTCCTCCATGACGGAACTCATCTCGCCCAGGACCATGTTGATCCGCTTGACTTCCCTTGCCTTGTTTTTTTCGGCGTGCCGCAGGACTACCCCGAGCATGCTCTCCGTAACCGATAGTTCGTGCATGGCGCTCTCCAGTAGAACAGAACGCTGATATAGGGTCAAACGTCTTTCCCGCGTTGACGCCATCGTCGCCCGGGGATCCCGCCGGACAATCGATTCCGGCGGATGCGCCCACCCTTGAAAACCTCAGGTCAGGGCCAGGATCAGAAAGGTGAGGGCGGCCAGCGCTACGCGGTAGATGATAAAAGGACGCAGGGTGTACTTCTTCATGTACTTGAGCATGAAACCTATCGCCAGCAGCCCGGTTACGGCGGAAGTTATGAAACCGGCCACGAAGACCCCGGGGCCCTGCGGTGGTAAGCCGTCCTTCGCGAGCTTGAACGCCTCGTAGATACCGGATCCCGCGATGATAGGACCGGCCATCAGGAACGCGAAGTGCGTCGCCGCCTCACGTTGGAGCCCGTCCAGCATACCCGCCGAGATCGTGACGCCGGAGCGGGATATCCCCGGCGCCAGCGCGAGCACCTGCGCGAACCCGATCACGATCGCGTCCCTGGCGTTGACCTCGCGCAGCGATCGCGACCTGGCGCCCAGAGCCTCCGCGGCGATCATCATCGCCGCCCCCGCCAGCAGGCATACGCCCACCACGAAGGGCGTCATCAGGTGATCGTCGATGACGTCGCTGAGGAGCGCCCCGGCGATCGCCGCGGGAATGCTCGCCAGCACGAGCATCCAGGCCACCCTCATGGGCCTGGTCCAGTCCGCCGGCCGGTGCCTGAACGATCCGAAGAACGCCTTGATGAGCGAAATCCATTCGCGCCTGAAAAAGATCAGGAGCGCGAGAAGCGTTCCCAGGTGCAGGGCGACGTCGAAGGCCATGCTCATTCCCTTGGTGCTCGTAAAGGCCTCCCAACCGAACAGCTTCCGTACCAGGATCAGGTGCCCGCTGGAGCTCACGGGTATGAACTCGGTCAGCCCCTGGATCAACCCGAGAAAAGCCGCCTGGAGCGCAAGTATCATCCCGTCCCCCCCGGCCCGTCGTACCGCTCGGGCAATACGTGCCGCGGCGCGGGGCCTCCGCGCTGTGAAGCCCTAGGAGACACCGGCGGGCTTCCGGTCGAGATACTGCTGGTACTCGTAGAGGGCCGCCAGGGTTTTCGCGCCCCTCTCCGGTGAAGGATAGATGACCACCTCGCTCTGCCTGGCGAGCAACGGCGTGACCGAGCCCGACGTCGGGAAGGAAACGGCGATTATCGGTTTCCCCGTCACCTCCATCAGCCTGATCACCTCGTTGCGATAAGCCTCGTCGGTCCTCTGGAGCTGCTGGAGGAACTCGCTGGTTATGACCTTGGGCTTGATCCTCTCGCGCTGTATGTCATCCATCACCGGGCCCTCCAGAACGAACGACTGGAAGGAGGAAGTCGCCCCCATCGTCCCCAGGCTTATGATCGAATCGACTATTTCGCACCTGGAGATGATCTCCAGGCAGCGGAAGTGCATCGAGAGATCGAGGGTGCCCACCAGGTCCACGGGGTTTCCCCTGCTCCAGTATGGAGGCAGGACCGCGTCGAGCTCCCGGAGGGTCTCCTCGGGAAAATCGACCAGCTCCAGGCCGTGCTCCGCGAGCGCGTCCGCCGTCACCACGCCCCAGCCGCCGCCCCAGGTCAGCACGCCGACCCGCTTGCCTCTAGGCATCGGTATCGCCGCGAAAGCCTTGGCGATGTCGAGCATCTCCTCCGTCGTGTAGGCCTCGATCATCCCGGTCTGCTTCATTACCCCCTCGAATATCGCTTCGTCCGCGGCAAGGGCCGCGCTATGAGAGGCCGCCGCTCTGGCGCCCGCGCCGGTCCTGCCGGCCTTCATCACAACGATCGGTTTCTTGCGGGCAGTCCGCTTGGCGACCTCCATGAAACGCCGGGCGTCCCGCAGCCCTTCGATGTAGAGGAGTATGACTTCGGTCGCCGGGTCGTCGGCGAAATATTCGAGGTAGTCCGCCGCCTTGAGATCGGCCTCGTTCCCAATGCAGACGAAACGAGAGAACCCGACGCCGAGCGCCTTCCCCAGCGACAGCATCTGCGTACCGAGGTTGCCGCTCTGCGCCGCGAACGCGATCTTGCCGATCACCGGCCTCACGGGAGGCATGAGCGCGTGTAGCTCGTTCGACCCCGAGAAGATGCCCATGGTATTCGGGCCGACCACGCGCATGTTGCCGGACGCGGCGATCCGCGAGACTTCATCCTCGATTTTCCTCCCGTCGGCGCCCGTCTCGCTGAAGCCGCCCGAGATCACTATGCACGTCTTGACCCCTTTGTCGACGCATTCCTGTACCGCGCCCGCCACGTTGTGCGCCGGGATGGTGATTACGGCCAGGTCAACGTCCCCGGGGATGTCTTTCACCGACTTGAAGGTCCGCCGCTCGAGTATCTCTTCGCCCTTCGGGTTCACGGGGTACAGGTCGCCTTTCCAACCACCCGCCAGGATGTTCGCCGGGACTATGTAGCCCCATTTCATCTTCACGTTGCTCGCTCCGATGATCGCGATGGACCTCGGCTCGAAAAGGTGGCCCAGGTGTCGTGTCAATTCCTCGCTCACTTCAACCTCCGGTGGTTCCTTCCCCGTCTCGAGAACGGCCGTAAGCGGGACCCGCTAATCACCGTTGAGTTTCGGGCGGCACGCCCGTGTGCGGGTCCGGCGGGCGCCAGGCCGCCGGCCCTTCTCGATGCCCGGGGTTCTATTTCCTCGTTATGTCGCGATACTTGCGCTTCAGGCCTCCAACGAGCCAGATCGCCTCCCAGACGATGTCCTTGCTCATCTTGGACGTTCCCTCGGCACGGTCGACGAAGACGATCGGCAACTCGTATACGTCGAATCCCATGACCGAGGTCACGTAGGACATCTCCACCTGGAAGCCGTAGCCCGTGGCGGATATTCTCGAAAAATCAATCGCTCGGATGACCTCGGCGCGGTGGCACCTGAACCCCGCGGTGGGGTCCATGATTTTCAGCCCGGTGACGGCCCTGGTATAGATGCCGCCGCCGCGGCTGATGAACTTCCTGGTCCATCCCCAGTTCTCGACGCCGCCGCCTGCGATATACCTCGAGCCTATGACGACGTCGTGATCCTTCGCCGCCTCCAGCATCTGAGGTACGTACCGCGGGTCGTGGGAGAAGTCGGCGTCCATCTGCATTATGCGGTCGGCCCCCATGTCGAGGGCGACCTCGAAACCGTGCCGGTAAGCCGCCCCCAGCCCCTTCTTTCCCTCACGGTGGAGGACGCTGACCCGCGGGAACTCATCCGCGAGCCTGTCCGCGATGTCGCCCGTGCCGTCAGGCGAATTGTCGTCGACGATCAACAGCGACACTTCGACTTCCATGCCCATGAGCCGCCGCGCCAGGCGTTCGATGTTCTCTTTCTCGTTGTACGTCGGTATCACTATCACCGATAACATTGTCCGCCTCGGTACTATCCGTCAAAGGCGAGTCCAAGATATTTCATGGCCCCGGCACGGTCAAGCGCCTCAGGACCGTTTCCACCCGTGCACCCCGACGAGCGGCACGAAAACGCAGGAACCGGCCTCGCGGGTCACTATCTCGTCACCCTTCCTGGTTATGACCGTGAGCATCTGCATGGAGGACGGCCCCACCGGTATCACCAGCCTGCCGCCATCGTCGAGCTGTTCGACGAGCGCCTGTGGAACGCCGGGGGATCCCGCGGCCACGAGAATCCCCCCGTACGGTGCATGCCCGGGCAGTCCCCGGCTGCCGTCCCCTTCCACCACCTCGACGTTCGCTATGCCCAGTTTCTCCAAGAGCCGGGCGGCCGACGCGGCCAGGGAAGGAATCCGCTCGATGGTGTAGACACGGCGCGCAATCAGGCCCAGCACCGCCGCCTGGTAACCGCTGCCGGTCCCCACCTCGAGCACCGTCTCGTTGCCGCGGAGCTCGAGCAACTCGGACATCCAGGCCACCATGTACGGCTGGGAGATGGTCTGCCCCTCGCCCAGCGGGAGCGGCGTGTCGTCGTAAGCCCTGTCCCGCCGAGCCCCGGGGACGAAGAGGTGCCTGGGGACCGTCCGCATGGCGTAGAGAACACGCTCGTCGCGTACGCCGCGCGCCGCGATCTGCCGGTCGACCATCAGCTCGCGCCGCTTCCGGTACTCCTCCGTATCCTCGATCCCGCCCATTTCCATATCCTCGATCAAACGACATAAGGCGGACCTAGGTCCGCCTCACAACATGAGACTGTCGGCCGATGCCGAAGCCGCCGTTTCTACGCCGTAGCGCCCTCGAGCTCCTCGACGCTCTTGTACATCTTGAAGATCTTGGTAAGCCCCGTGATCTTGAAGATGCGGAGGATCTTCTCCTGGGTGCAGATGACACCGAGCTCGCCCTCGTGCTGCTTCACCCTCTTGAGGCCTCCAACGAGGACACCCAGACCAGTACTGTCCAGGAAATCGACCTCATCGAGATCCACCGCAATCTTGTAGCGGCCTTTCTCCACAGCGTCGACTATCGTCTCGCGGAGAGACGGCGCCGTGTAGATATCGACCTCTCCCTTGAGCTTGATCACGGTGTGGTCGGCGACTTCCCTTGAAGATACTTCCAGTTCCAAGTTCCCCTCCTGGTTCGATCCCCCGACACGGCGGGTCTTACAGGGTCAGAGATTCATCATACCCGGAAACGACCGGTTATTTGTTCTTCGGCCTCTTCACGGTGTTCCCGCAGTGCGGGCACTTCTTCTCCTCGTCCCCTTCCTCGAAGACAACGCGGTTTCCGCAATTGCTGCAGCGTATACGAGCGATCTCTTCTCCGACTATCTCGTGTCCGTGAGGTCCGTATCTCGCCACGTCGCCACCTCCATCGGGAGTTTCAGGTTCCTAGCTTCTAGGTTCCCGGCCTTTTCCCTTTTTACCGTACTAATTATACTACAGAGCTTGCTCCGCGGAGACGGCCGCGGAGTACGGGCCACGTTTCACGCGCGCGCCGGGGGCCGGGAGCGAACGCCTCCGCGCGACGTTCAGTTGCTTTCGCCGAGCACTTCCCGGGCCAGGTCGTTTCTGGGCTCTATCCTCCCGTCACGCGTGTCGACCTTCCAGGAAGCCCAGCGGGCCTCGCGGCCCACCTCGAAAACGTAAGAGACAACCCACTCGTGGTCACCCACCTGTTCGGCCCCCCAGGTCGGCTTGAAACCGTCGGAGACGACCTCGATCCCCCGGGCTCGGATGAAGTCCAGGATCCCCTCGCCGACGGTCACCCGGCCGCCGCTGATGGGACTCGATTTGACAATGTCCACCGGGTTGCCGGCCCTCACGCGGAACTGGTAGGTCCCAACACCGGCAACGAGCCCGATCGACAAGAGCCCGCCGAAAATTAGAAGAGCGAGCTTCCATCCCTTCGACAATGAGCGATTCCCGCCGGGATCGTTGTCGCGCGATCGCGCCCCGGGTGACGCTTGAGTCTCTTGAGCTTCCGTGCCGGCCAACCGATGCTCCATGGTAGGCGGTCAGTGCAACCCGATTATAGCGCCGGTCGGAGATCCGCGCCTTTTACAGTGCCTGCGGCCATGCGCTAAAATAGCGCTACAGTGGGGCCGTAGCTCAGCTGGGAGAGCGCATCCCTCGCACGGATGAGGTCAGGGGTTCGAATCCCCTCGGCTCCACCATGAACCAGCCATTCGCTACCCAGAGGGATTCGAAGCCCCGACCTGCCAGGGGGGCCGGGGGAAGGATTCCCCCGCATTCA
>CAZAIS010000183.1:0-5791 GCA_964485255.1 uncultured Acidimicrobiales bacterium
CAGTCTTCGGCGGCGTAGATCGAGCCCGGAGAGTTGTGCCCGCCGCGCTTGTTGTTCAAGCCCGACATGTATTGCGCTCTTTCGACAACCACCGACTGGTCCTCCGATTCCGTGAACACCATCGTGGATACGTCGCTGTTCGGCACCCAGTCGTTCACACATATAGACCGGCGCCTGCCGGGCATGACGGGAATCCTCGGCCCCTCCACCACGCTCTTCGGCGTGAGGAAATATGTCTGCGTGACGACGGGCTCCTCCGTCGGGTTCTGGATTAGCACCCACTCCTCGAAGCCGCGCCAGGTCGCTCCCTCCGGGAGTCCCCACGCTGAAGCCGTCTCGAAGGCGCCCATGGAGTTGTGGCAATCGACCTTGCCGTCGGGCGCGTTCACGTACATCGACCGCTCGGCTACGAGTCCGTACCCCTCCGTGGTGCACTCGACCTTCGCGGAGACATCATTGTCCGATACGTACTGGTTCACGTGAACGCTCTGCCTGGTGTTTCCCGGGAGGCTGAGGGCCGGACCCGCTACCTCGCCACCGGGGGTCTGGAAGGTTATGCGCGCGCCGACCTCCTCGTTGAACGGGTTCATGACGAGTATCCACTCGTCGTAGCCCGGCCACGTGGCCCCCTCCGCTAGGTACCAGGTTTCAGCAACGCCCATCGCCGCGATCGAGTCATGCGACCCCCACTTGCCGTTCGTGCCCGAAAAGTACATGGCGCGCTCGGCGCAAATCCTGGGGCCGGCGGTCACCATTATCGCGGTGGACACGTCGGCGTTGGGGACGAAGTCGTTCACGTGCACCGTCACCCTGCTCATGCCCGGCACTTCCACTCCTGGCCCTTCGACCTCGCCGCCGGGGGTCAGGAAGTTCATCTTCACCGTGGAGGTCTCCCCGCTCGGGTTCTGTAAGAGTACCCACTCGTCGAACCCCGGCCAGGTGGAACCCTCTGCCAGCAACCAGTCCGCCCCGGCGTTGGAGGGAGGCCCGACGCTGAACGCCTTGCCACCGGACCTCTCGGACTCCCAATCGTAGACGTACACTGTCCCGCTTCGTGACCTCGAGGGTATCCTCAGCTTGATCCGGTCGTTCGACCAGTTGACGATTGAAGCGGCTACGGCACCCGGAAACGCGACGCGGGCCTCCCTGCGGTGTGCCCCCAGGTTGTCGCCTTCTATGGTCACGAGCTGGCCCGGGCCGCCGTTCGATGGAGTTATCGATTTCATGGACGGCGATGAGTCCCTGTCCGACATGTGCCACGCTTCCGAGGCATAGTTCCGGACGAAGTCGTAGCTGAGGTACAACCTGCCGTTTCCGTTCCAGCTCGGGCCCCAGGAGTTGATCATGAGGAACCCTCCCCGCCCGCTGCCCCCGGCGTCGTCGTCGTAGCCGGCGATGAACACGCCGTGGCCGCCCAGGCTGCCGCCCCCTCCCGTGTGGTTGTAGTAAGACTTGCGGGGGTTCCCGTTGTAATCAGGGAAATCGGAGTAGATCGGGATACCCATGACCAGGGGCTCGCCGCCGTTCAACCAGGCCTTGAGGTCCGAGATGACACTCGAACTCTTATTGTTGCGCTGAAAGAACCAGCCCCAGTCGTCCGGGATCCTGTACTGCTGGCCGGCGGCGATCGTCGTGGCGTCGGGCTGCACGGCGTAGCTTTTGCCGTCGTACGGGAACTGCTCCCAGTCGGCGCACCCGTAATACTCCAGGTATGAAAACGCGTCGTCGAAGCTTGTCCCCACGTTGGTGCCGCCGTTGATGCCGTTCCACAGGTATTGCGGGCTGGACTGGTGCTTCCTGTCGCCCAGGTCCCAGTCGGGATGCTCCTGCTTCTCGTACCACGTCCTGCCGTAATAGCCCGCAGACCAGCCCACGCAACTCTGGTAAGCACCCTGGTTCCCGATGGGCGGAAGGTCCGCGGACAGGTCCTTGGAAGAGGCGAAACCGGCGCCGCCGTTCAGGCCTGAGGCCGAGAAATCCGATTTGCGCGACATGTCGAGGCGGGACGGCTCGAGCCCCATACCCCCGCCGCTCCCGCCAACGGCGGCGCCCGCTCCCGGGGACGGCGCCCCCGGAGGGCCCGCGAGCGCCGGCACACATGCGGCCAGGACGAACGCGACCGCCATGGAGGCCGTAAATGCTCTTCCCATGCTCCCGCGCATCTGGTGTTCCCTTTCCAGGCTAAACGTCGCCCGGCTCAACGCAACCGTCTGATACAAGTAATCGGCAATGGTGCACCCGCACTGTACATCTCCAGTTCGGGCGCTCCTGCCCTGTATGACGCGAAAGACCAGGCGAGGGTTTGGCATCCCCGGGAAGCGCCTTTACGGCACACACGACCCGCGCGCGAACGAGACAGCGCGACGAAGAAGACTAAAGAAGTTCCTTATTGGTCTGGTACACCCACCCCGATAGGACGGCGACGAGGTCGCCCGAGGCGTTCCTCACTTCCATGCTGTAGTGACAGGCCCTGCCCCCGCGACCCGTCTTCCGGACCTCCGCCTCCAGGTAGGGAGTATCGCCCGGGGCCGCCAGGAATTCCACGGTCATGCTTATCGCCGCCGCCTTGAACCCCCAGGAATTGGAGGCGGCCGAGAAAGCGACGTCTGCGACGGCGAAGATCGCCGCGCCGTGTACGCCTCCGTTGAAGTTGATGTGGTCGTCCGTAACGGGCATGCGCGTCACGCAGCGGCCGTCCTCCACGAGGACGAACTCTACACCCATTCGCGCCGCGAAAGGATCGGCCTCGAACAGCTCCAGCAGACGGTCTTCCATCGACCGTCCTCAGGCGCCCGTCTTCTGCTCGTGGCGGAGTCCCCACGCGACGATTCGTCCCGCCATCTCGAAAACCAGGGGAAGGAGCGGCTTGAACACGTATACCGGCCACATGATGAACGGGACGATCATCCGCTTGTTCCTGATTATGCCCCTGACCGTCAACTTGCTTACGGTCTCGGGTTTTGCCGCCGTCGCCATCAGGAACCACATGCCGGCGCGTACCATGAAACCGCCGGTGATGGAGTCGTAGAACGGTGTCCTGACGATTCCCGGGTAGACCGTGCTGACGTCCACGCCGCTCATGTACATCTCGTAACGCAGCGCCTCGCTGTAGCCGTCGACCGCGAACTTGGAGCACGCGTACGGACCCCAGGAGGGGACCGCGAAGAACGCCTGGCCGCTGGACACGTTCACGATGTGCCCGGACCTGCGCCTCATCATCGCGGGTCCGAACGCCTTGACCATGTAGATGATGGACCAGAGGTTGATGTCGAGGAGGCGCTTCCACTCCTCGAACGACGTATCGATAACGAAGCCCATATGCGCTATGCCGGCGTTGTTGATAAGGATGTCGATGCCCCCGTAGCGCGCCTCGATGGTGTCGGCCATGCCCTTGACCTGGTCCCAGTTCGTGACGTCCACGCAGAAGGTCTGGCACTCGGCGCCGAGAGCTTCGACCTCGTTCGCCACGTTGCCGAGCGCTTCGCCGCATATGTCCACAAGCACCAGGTTCGCGCCCTCGCGCGCCAGTTCCAGCGATGTCGTCCTGCCCATTCCACTGCCCGCGCCGGTCACGAGCGCCCACTTTCCTGTTATGTCCTTACGTGCCATCTCGTCCCCCTGACATATAGGCGATACGACCGCAAGAATTATAACCCAATATCGGCCGGGCAAAGGGTCACGACCCCGGATCGTCGCGCCTTCGTCGCGGAAAGGGGTCGGGCATCGACGGACGCCCGTGATCGACTCCCGCGCGGAGTGAGCCGGGTGGCGGGCGGACAACCCCTTCCGGTGCAACTGCGCGCGGGTTTCATATATAGTAGCGCTGGACCCGGCCCGGGAAGCTTCCAGAAAGGAGATATCCGCGCGATGAAGACGAGCGAAGACCTCGACCAGCTCTGCATCAACTCGATCCGCTGCCTCGCCATGGATGCCATAGAAGCCGCCAGGTCCGGCCACCCGGGCGCGCCGATGGGACTCGCCCCAGTCGGATATACGCTCTGGACAAGGTTCCTGCGGCACAACCCCGCGAACCCGTCCTGGCCGGGCAGGGACCGCTTTGTCCTCTCGGCGGGACACGCTTCGATGATGCTCTACAGCCTCCTCTACCTCACCGGCTACGGCCTCACGCTCGATGACCTGCGGAATTTCCGGCAACTGGGGAGCAAGACGCCGGGGCACCCGGAGTACGGCCTTACGCCCGGGGCCGAGATGACCACGGGGCCCCTCGGCCAGGGCCTGGCTTCAGCCGTCGGAATGGCGCTCGCCCGCGAGATCCTCGGGGCGCGCTTCAACCGGCCCGGCTTCGACTTGACGGACTACAACGTGTACGTGATAGCCAGCGACGGCGACATGATGGAGGGGGTCGCGGCCGAGGCGTGCTCGCTCGCCGGACACCTGGGCCTGGGTAGCCTTGTATGTCTCTATGACGATAACCGGATTACCATCGAGGGCTGCACCGACCTGTCCTTCAGCGAGGACGTCGCGGGCAGGTTCCGCGCCTACGGCTGGCACGTGGCGCCCTTCGTGGACGACGCGAACGACATCGGCTCCGTGGCCGGAGCCATAGAGGAAGCGCGCTCGATCACCTCGAAGCCGAGCCTCGTCGTAATACGCTCCAGGATCGCCTGCGGCAGCCCCAACCTCGAGGGGAACGAAAAATCACACGGGGCGCCTCTTGGACCCGAGGAAATAGAGCTCACCAGGAAGAACCTCAGATACCCGGAGCAGGAAGCGTTCGGTATACCCGGTGCCGCGCTGGATAGGATGCGCGAAGCGGTGGATTCGGGGGCGGAACTCGAGAGACTGTGGAACGAGCGCTTCGAGGAATACGCGTCATCTTTCCCTGAGCTCGCCGCCGACTACAGGCGCGTGTTCGACGGCAGGCTGCCCGAAGGTTGGGAGGCCTCCCTGCCCATCTTCGAGGCCGGATCGAAGATCGCGACGCGCACGGCGTCGGGCAAGGTGCTCGGGTCCCTCGCGCCGGTGGTCTGGGAGCTCATCGGGGGTTCCGCCGACCTCGGGCCCTCCAACCAGACGCTGATAAAGGACGGCGGCAGCATCAAGAAGGGCGATTTCACGGGCCGCAACATACACTTCGGCATCCGCGAGCACGCCATGGGCGCGATCATGAACGGGATGGCCCTGCACGGCGGCCTCATTCCCTTCGGGGGCACGTTCCTGGTGTTCGCGGACTACGTCCGCCCGGCCGTCAGGCTCTCTGCGATGATGGGTATCCACGTCGTGTACGTGTTCACGCACGACAGCCTGGGGGTAGGCGAGGACGGGCCGACCCACCAGCCCGTGGAGCAACTGGCGTCGCTGAGGGCCATCCCCGGTCTCGTGGTGATCCGCCCGGCGGACGCCGTGGAAACGGTTGAAGCGTGGCGTGTCGCGATCGAGCGGAAAGGGCCCGTGGTTCTGGTACTGAGCAGGCAGAACCTGCCCGTCCTCGACCGGAGCGAACTCGCTCCCGCGAGTGGCCTCGCAAGGGGCGCCTACACCCTGGCCCCGGCATCCTCCGACCCCGAGGTCGTTCTCATCGCCACGGGCTCCGAGGTTGCGCTGGCCCTGGCGGCGCGGGACGTCCTCTCCTCGGAGGGCAGGGCCATCTCGGTTGTCAGTATGCCGTCCTGGGAGCTGTTCGAGGAGCAGGACCCGGAGTACCGCGCGAGTGTCCTTCCGCCAGGTGTGAAAAAAGTGTCGGTCGAGGCCGGCTCGACCATCGGCTGGACGGAGTACACCGGTGGGGCCGGCGTCGCGATCGGGTGGGACCGCTTCGGCATGTCGGCCC
>CAZAIS010000184.1:0-5773 GCA_964485255.1 uncultured Acidimicrobiales bacterium
AAGATCGCGGACGCGCTGGTGAACGGCAAGGCCCTGGGTATCGAGGGAGGTGACTACGTGCTCGCCGAGGGCCGGCGTGTCTTCGAGTGCGCGGAATGCTCTTACAGTTGGGAGGTGCCGTTCGGTACGGGGGGCAGGGCCCGCGAGGCGTCGTGTCCCAGGTGCGGGGGCCAGGTATTCAGGTCGGGCGGCGGCCGGGGCCGCGCGGCGCGCGGTGGCGCGGGCCGCGGGCGCAGGCAGGGAGCCGCGGGAGGCCCCCGGGACGGTGGCACCGGGAAAGCGGAAGGCGGAACCGGAAACGGATCCGGCCCGAGAAGCGGTGTTCGGGCAGGAGACGGATGGCCTTAAAGTATCGAGAGACCGGGTAGGAACCCGCGAGATGGAGGTTGAGGAAGACATGCACGGCGAGGACCTTGAAACCAGGATAGCCATAGTCATGTCCGGCAGGAAGGTCTCCGCTCATTTCGGCAAGGCCGAGGAGATCATGCTGATCGAGGTGGTGAACGGGGACATCAAGGACCGGGAGATACTCGATGCGCCGCCCCATGAATGCGGGGCGCTCCCCGATCTCCTGAAGGAGAAAGGGGTTCGGAGCCTGGTAGCGGGGAGCATTGGAGCCAGAGCCATGGAATACCTGCACAGCGGTGGAATCCGCGTCTACTCAGGAGCTAAAGGCTCCGTGGAAGACGCGCTCGGCAGCCTGCTTTCCGGCAGGCTGATCTCGAGCGAAACCGTGTGCGAGGGCGGGATGGGAACCTGCGATCCGGAAACCGACCGGACCGCGGAGGTCGATGCCGGCCGGAGCGCGCGAGCGGACGTCAGGCGATTCGGAAGAGGGTGATTGGAATTGAGGAAAAGACAGGGCAGAGCAGCGCGGCGTAGCGACGCGGCGGTGGGCGGGCCGGAACCCGTCAAGAAGACGGAGGGCGCCCGGCAGGATAAGCCTTCCGCCGAACGGGAAAGCCCGGGGACTGAGGTAGACAGGGACACCAGCGAAAAGGTTTTCTCCTGGTTTGATGTCGTCAGGTCCGGCGCCCAGTTGACGCTGGACGTGATAAGAGTCATCCGGGAGGCGACCGACCTGTACCGCAAGCTCTCGAATTGAGAACGAACGGGCCGCGCGCGAGAGCCGGCGAAGCCGGAGGCGCGTCAAGCCGAACGCAAAAGAAAGAGGTGATAAGAATGGCGGCGATGAGACGATTCACGTGCTATGACTGCAAGGAAACGTTCGAGGTGCCGTACGGTACCGGTGTGCCCGGAAGGTCTATGGAATGCCCTAAGTGCGGCGGGATAAACATACACAGGGCTGAAGGCGACAGGGGCTTCGAGCGGGGGGCCGGCCGGGGTGGAGCCCGAGCGGACCGGCCACAGGGCGCCACGGCCGGGGCGTCCCCGGGCGTTCAGCCCGGAGGCGGGTCCGGCGCCGGACGGGGTCCGAGCGACTTGGGAAGGGGCCGCGGAGGGGCCGGAAGAGGGCCTCGCTGGGCGTAAAAGCGATAAAAACGGAGGTACATGCTGATGAAAGTGGCGATATCGGTACAGGGCAGCGACCTGTCCGCTCCGGTGGACCCCAGGTTCGGGAGGTCACGGGGTTTTCTCATCGTGGACGTGGAGACCGAAGAGTTCGAATACCTCGACAACCCAAACATCGATGCCGCGGGCGGCGCGGGAATCCAGACTTCACAGATGGTAGCGGACCGGGGTGTTGAAGCGGTCCTCACGGGTAACGTCGGCCCGAACGCCTACCGCGTGCTGGACACCGCGGGGGTAAAGGTCTTCACGGGCGCTTCCGGGACGGCCGCCGAGGCGCTTGCCGATTACAAGGCGGGCAGGCTCGGCTCCACCGGTTCGGCGACGGTTGAGGAGAAGTTCGGAATGGGCGGTGGAGGCCGTGGCATGGGACGTGGTGGAGGCCGCGGCATGGGCCGTGGAGGCGGCCGGGGCGGCAACCGGTAATTCCCCCGGGGGTGGCCGTGAGGCTTGTCCACGGTGGACTATACGGCGACATCTGGTAGGATGATCAGTCGACGGGTGCCCGTGCATGCCGGACGCCTTCACCATGCAGGCTTTCAAGGGAGCGGTCTGGATGCCTATTTTCGAATACAGATGTCTCGAGTGCGGAGCCGACTTCGAGTCCGTCAATCTCCCCGGGCGGGATGACGCCGCGAGATGCCCCGAGTGCGGGAGCGCGGAACTCAAGAAGGCGTTCTCCACCTTCTCGTCCCCCAGGTATCCCGTAGCATCGCACGGCCTTACCTGTTGCGGCCGCGAGGAGCGCTGTGACGCTCCACCGTGCGATGATAGCGGCCCCTGCTGCAAGAGCTGACCGAAAGTTCCGACAACGGAGACGAAGATGACGGAAGACGACGACTTCGAGCGGTTCGCCGCGGGTCTCCAGAGCGAGATCAACCAGGGGTTCTCCAGGGTAGTCATCGACCACGCGATGAACCCGCGAAACGTGGGCAGGGCCGAGCGAGAGGACGGCTTCGCCGCTTTCACCGGCCCGTGTGGTGACACGATGATGGTCTCGATAGAGGTGGACGGAGGCGGCATAGCCGACGCGCGGTTCTGGACCGACGGCTGCGGGACCTCGATCGCCTCAGGGAGCATGGTCACCGAACTCGCCAAAGGGAAAGCGCTCGAGGATGCCATGGCGATCGGGCAGGCGGAGGTGCTCGAGGCGCTCGAGGGCCTCCCCGAGGAGAGCGAGCATTGCGCCCTCCTGGCCGCCACGGCGCTGCGCATGGCAGTGGACGATTACCTTGAAACGACAGAGGAAGGGGAGGCTTCTTGAAAAAGCAGGTCGCACACTGCTACCTGTCGCCCTCGGGCTCGACCAGGAAGACCGGGCGCGGGATATGCTCGCTCCTTGAGGAAAGAGGATACGACACGCTCGAGTTCGACCTGGCCCGTTACCGGGGCAGGGAAGGCGAAGTGCTCGAGGGCGTCGCCGCGTCCTCTCTTCTCCTTATCGGAAGCCCCGTTTACGCAAACCACGCGGCCGGGCCCGTCGTCGAACTGGTCGAGACCCTTCCCTTCGGGGACGGGAAGCCGGCGCTTGCTTACGTGACCTACGGCGGCGTCTCCAAGGGAAGCTCGCTCTACCAGCTCGCCGGGATACTGGACGCCAGGGGCTTTCGGGTACTGGGCCTCGCCGAAGTCCTGGCCGCCCACTCCATGATGTTCCGCGACCCAGACCCTATCGCAAAAGGCCATCCGAACGACGAGGATTGGGAGACGCTCGCCGCCTGGATAGAGACGCTGTCCGGTAAGCTCGGGGAAGATGGAGGCGGGGCCGTTAGTTACGCGGACACCCGCCCCCCCGGCAAGGTCGGACGCGTGCTCGACGCGACCGTTTTTACGCCGGGGGTCATGCGGCACTTCTGGCCGCCGATACGGTTCTATCCGGAAAAATGCACTTCCTGCGGCGCCTGCCAGGCGACCTGTCCCGTGGGGAGACTCGACGACCTGCCTCGAATAGACGAAACCGTGCGCTGTCTTTTCTGTTACCAGTGCGTCAGGCATTGTCCCGAAGGCGCGTTCGATGCCGCTACAAAGCTGATGCATCCGGCCGTTAGGATGCTCAGCAGGGTGTCGGGCTTGCGCGAAGCCCAGGCGACCCGCTTCTATGCCTAGCCGGAGTTGATGTGCTTGCGCGACGAACGGAACGGTGAAGCGCCATCCTGCGTCAAGTGCGCCAAGCCCCTCTGCGGCCTCGGCATCACAGAAGGCGTTCCCGCCTTCTGCCCGAGTGTCAACAGGAAGGACGAGCTGGCCGCTGCACGCGCGGCGCTCGCGGAGGAGGAGGTCAGAGACGCGGCCCGCGAGGCGTCCCGGGTGGAAGGCGCGGGATACGGCCGGTGGACGCGTGTCAGGGAGATCATCGAGTACGCGAAGCGGCTAGATGTCGAGAAGATAGGGATCGCCTTCTGCGTGGGCCTGCGCAGGGAAGCGCGGATCCTGGCCGATATCCTGGAAGCTCACGGGTTCGAGGTTGTCTCGGTATGTTGCAAGGTGGGCGGAGAGCCGAAGGAAGACCTCGGCATCCTCGACTCCGAGAAAGTCGTGCCCGGCACCCGTGAGTCTTACTGCAACCCCATTGCCCAGGCGCAAATCCTTGACGCCGAAGGTTGCGGGCTCAACGTGCTGGTAGGCCTGTGCGTGGGGCACGACTCGATGTTCTTCCGACATACCAGGACGCTGACCACGGTCCTGGTGGCAAAGGACCGCGTGACAGGACACAACCCGGCGGCGGTACTCTACACATCGGACTCCTATTACTGGCGGCTCAAGAATCCCGGGGAGTGAGAGGACAACGTCATGGCAGAACGGGCTTTCGACCGCGATTTCATCAAAGGGTTCCTCGATGGCAAGGTCTTCGCCGTTGTTGGCGTATCGAAAAACAGGGAAAAGTACGGGTTCAAGGTCTACGAGGACCTTAAGAACGGGGGTTACACGACCTATGCCGTAAACCCTCGCTTCGACGACATCTACGGCGACACCTGCTACCCGGATCTCGAATCGCTCCCAGAGAAGCCTGACGTTGTCGATTTTGTATGCCCCCCGGGCGTGACCGAGGAGATGGTAAGGCTTCTTCCCGGTCTCGGGATCACGAGGGTGTGGATGCAGCCCGGCGCCGAGTCGGCGGAGGCGATAGCGTTCTGCGAGCGCAACGGCATAAGCGTCCTCCACGACATCTGCGTGATGGTCGAAATGCGCAACCGCGCGAAGTAGGAGCCGGTCTCCGGGCACGCGGCCGCCGCCCGCGCCCGCCGTAGCCGGGAGCGCCGCCCGGAATCGACCGGCGGCTGGGACGGACGGCGCGCGAGGGAGTAGTGTTATGCGACGTACAAGACCGCACATATACGGTCCTGTGTCCTCGCGGAGGCTGGGTGCTTCGCTGGGGGTGGATCTGGTACCCTTCAAGACCTGCAACTTTGATTGTGTCTACTGCCAGCTCGGGCGCACGAGGGCCAAGACCGATCGGACGGCTCCCTATGTTCCGGCGGACGAGATCCTCGCGGAGCTGGAAGCGAAGCTGGCCTCGGGGACCCGTCCCGACTACGTGACCATGGCCGGGTCGGGAGAGCCGACGCTCAACAGCGAGCTGGCCCGGGTAATCGAGGGCACTAGAGGGTTGACCGACGCGCCGGTCGCGGTACTGACGAACGGTTCCCTGCTCGCGGAAGACGCCGTCCGGGAGGCCTGCCTCATGGCGGACCTCGTGCTGCCTTCCCTCGACGCCGGCGATGAAGAGACGTTCCAGGCGGTCAACAGGCCCTGCCCGGGAATACGGCTCGAAGGCGTCATCGAGGGTCTCACGGGCTTCCGGAGTGAATACAGTGGGCTGATCTGGCTCGAGGTCATGATGCTGGACGGTCTCAACTCGAGCGACGAGAGCGTCGAGGGCATCGGCGGGATCGTCGAGGCTGTGAGCCCCGACGAGGTCCAGTTGAACACGGTTTACAGGCCGCCGGCGGAGCCTTTCGCGAGGCCCGTGCCGGAGGAGAGGATGAGGGAGATCCTGGCGCTGCTCCGGAAGCACGCGAGCCGGGTGGGGGAGGTCCGCGTGGAGGGGGGCGCGCCGGCGCCCGGATCGATGAATGAAGCGGAGTTGCTGGCGCTCCTCGAGAGGCGGCCGTGCACCCGCGCCCACATCGCCGATACGTTCGGAATCAACGAGATCGAGGCGATGAAGGCTCTGTCCCGGCTCGTCGCGGCGGCGAGGATCACCTCGCAGCAGGTGGGAGAGGACGTCTTTTACAAGGCCGCT
>CAZAIS010000185.1:0-5772 GCA_964485255.1 uncultured Acidimicrobiales bacterium
CTCGCGACGGAAAAGCTGACATTCGAACTTTCGGGCGGCTTCGACGAGGAGAAGACGAGCTTCCACCCCGAGGCGCCCGCGAGCTTGACGAGCCCGCGCACCTGCTTCGCGTCGCGGGGCTTTACTATCAGGAGGGGAGCGCTTTCCGGGCGCGCGGGATCCGAGAAGCTCGCCAGGGCGTCCGGTTCGCCGGATACGCCGCCCGCGCCGACGATCCCCTCGAGCTTTTCCTTGATTTCCGCGAGGTCATGACCTTTCACGTGCGCCCCCCTTCCATCACCCGAGGCGCCCGCGCGCCCGCGGTCTTCACGCCCGGCTCGGGAGCGGTGAGGGCCCTCACCAGCATGCGTCGCAGCATCGAGACGGCCGCTTTCCTGACCGGTCCCGCGTCCAGCATCCGTGAGACCGCGGCCATGACGCGGTCGTTAGCCATGACACGCAGCGCGAAGCCGGAGCGCGCGATCAGGGCGTTCAGCTTGACGATTGTCGCTTCCTCGGCCTCGTCCAGCTTGTTTACCAGGTCGCCGATCATGAGTCCCGTATCCCGCATGACCAGGTCTATCGCGTCGCCCAGGACCGACATGAACTTGTCGAGCACGTCATGCCGCCAGGCGCAGGCCATTACTTCGAAAACGAGCCCGGGCTTAAGGGCCAACTCGGATCACCTCCATCTCGTGGAACGCGCTACGGGGCATGCCCGCGGGCGCGTCGTAAAGCACCGCCGTACGGGACCGCTACCCGGGAGGTCCCTCCTCCGTCCAGGTCAACTCCCTTATCGCCTTCTCGAACCGTTGCCTTATCGACGGGTCTACCTTCGTCAGGTCGAAGTCCACCTCGTCGCAGTACATGCCGGTGTCCGCCGTCTTCTTCCCGTCCACCGAGGCGGATATCTTCTTCTGCCAGCTCGTGTAGTCGCCCATCATCGGGCTGATGATCTTGCGAAGCCGCGCGTCGGTGGAGGAAAGCGGCTCCATGCGGTGCTCGATGGCCTCCACCGAGAACTCGACGAAGATGGGTTCCAGGGACGCCAGGTGGTCGGGGTTGCGCGGGTCGTACTGGAAGATCTCCTCGCAGTGGGCCCAGCAGTTGTCCTCGTAGGTTGTCATGTACGGGTTGTCCGCCATGTCGTCGAGGATGCCTCCCCTGTCTATCCACCGCTGCTTGACCGTCTCGCCCATCTGGGCCCAGTCCATCTGGGTGTCCCAGGTCTCGTTGCGGTCCAGCGCGGTGAACATCTGCCCGCCCATCCTGAACACGACCGGGACCGCCGTGCTACGCAGGAAGTTCATCAGGAACATGCTGGCGAGAGGCTTCGCCTCGGTCAGGTTGATGACTACGCCGCCGTACTGCTTCGCGATCTCCTTGAGGACGCCCTCCTTGTAGGCGATCTCGCCGGCGGAGTCGCCTACCATGATGAGTGTGCAGCCCCACTTGAGGTCTTTCGTCATCACGGATTTGAGGGCGTCGGTCTTGACGAGCTTCTTCATCATGTGCGGAGTGGCGATGGAAACCATGGAGCCGAGGCTGGTGCGGGTGAAGATGTAGCAGAGCTCGGACTCGTTGATCTTGTATATGGCCTCGTCCTGGCGCTTCCGGTCCGGCCAGAAGCACATGCAGAAGCGGAGGTTCTCCGGCACCTTCGAGCGGGCGTCCAGCAGCAGCCCCTCCGTCTCGACCCTCGGCGGCCCCGGCCAGTTGTAGAGCTTGATCGCCGCCTTTGTGAATATGCCCAGACCGCTGAGCGCTCCCGTTGAGCCGCGCACGATACCCCGGAGCGAGGGGCCGGGGCCGTCTCCGGAGAACCAGCCGCAGTCCGACCCCAGGGTGCCGACGCGCAGCACCTCGCCGTCGGGCAGGACCCACTCCGCGCCCAGCAGGTTGCGCCCGCTGTAGCTCATGTAAACGCAGTACCAGCCGACACCCCACGCGGAGGTGGCGCTCGCGAGCGGGGAGCACGACGGCCCCGCTCCTATGATGTGGGTATTGAGGCCGACCTTCATGGCTTCGGCCTGGAGCTGGGCGCCGCATACGTACGGCTCGAGCACCGCGTACATGTTCTTCTCATCGATGTCGATGATGCGGTCCATCCGCCGCAGGTCCACCTGGACCACGTTGTCGCTGGTGGGGGAGCTGTACGCGCCCCAGCCCGTGGAAAACGCCTTGAACTTGAGCCCGTGCCTGCCCAGCGCTTTCACCAGGGCCTGTACCTCCTCGGTGCTGCCCGGCAGAGCGACGGCCACGGGGCGGGTGACCCACCTCTCGGGGTTGTCGTTGGCGAACGGCTGCCAACTGTAGCAGTCGAGGACGGCGGGCTCCCGTGAAACGTTCTCGGGACCGACGGCGTCTTCAAGTTCCTTGTAGGCCTCGTCGGAAATCATCGGCAACCTCCAGTCAGACGACACTTTCCGCGTGCAGTAGCTCGGCCAGTTTCTCTCCCGCTTCGGCGGGCGTTTCACCCGTGACCATGGCGCAGCGCCTCTCCCGCGAGGGAGGGGCGACCTTGACGAGTTCGACCAGGGGTTCGCAGGCGCCGATCCCCAGGTCTTCCGAGGTCATCGACTTCACCGGTAGCTTTTTGGCCTCCTTGATCGCGGCGAGGCTCGGGTAGCGGAGCTCGCCGACCTCGTGGCTTACAGTTACGAGGGCGGGCAGGGGAGCTTCCATGCGGGTGAAGCCGTCGGGCAGGACGCTCTCGACGGTGACCCTGCCGCCTTCCACTTCGACCTTTCGCGCGAGGGAAATCGCTGGGATGCCCAGGACCTGCGCGATTCCCAGGCCGACCTGGCCGGCGTTGGTGTCCGAGGCCTGCCTGCCGGTGAGCACCAGGTCGTATTCGAGCGTTGCCAGGGCCGCGGCGAGCATCCTCGCGGTCGAGGCGGAGTCGAGCTCGCCGGGATCGAGCCCGTTGCCCTCGATGAGCACCGCGTCGTCGGCGCCGGTCCCCATCGCCTTGAGAAGGACCGCGCGCGAGAGGCCCTTGCCCATGCTCAACAGTGTGATCGCGGCGCCGGTTGATTCCTTGACGCGGAGGGCGGCCTCCAGGGCGTTCTCGTCGTAAGGGTTGGCCACCGGCGGGAGTCCACGGGGCACGACCCGCCTGCCCGATTCGTCGATCTCGAAGGCGCTCTGCGGCCCCTCCGGGTCGGGGACCTGCTTCATGCAGACAACGATTCTCAAGCTCACCGGCGCACCTCGCTAACCTTGTACGTGTTTCCTGACGCCCTCCGTGAACGCGGGCAGCACCTGCCTCCAGTCGCCGGCCACTCCGTAGTCGGCCACCTTGAAGATGTAGGCGTCGGGGTCCTGGTTGATGGCCACTATCTTCTCCGACTCGCCCATGCCCGAGAGGTGCTGGCTGGAGCCGGATATGGCGACGGCGATGTAAAGGTCGGGGGCGACGATCTTGCCGGTAATGCCGACCTGGCTGGTCGCCTGGGCCCAACCGGAATCGCAGGGGGGACGTGACGCGCCCACCGCGCCGCCGAGAACCCAGGCCAGCTTCTCCAGTTCCGCGAAGCCGTCCAGGCCGCCCATGCCCCTGCCCCCGGAGACGACGACGCGGGCCGATTCCAGCTTCACGTCACCGTCCTCCTTCACCGTCTCGAGGACGCCGACCCGGTTCTCCGAGCCGGGGGGCTCCAGGGAGACCAGACCGGTGCCGTCAGCGGCGCGCGGTTCGGGCACCGAGCCGACGCGAGCCCGCACCGTGGCCATGCGGACCGGGGAGGTTACGCGGAAGGACGCCTGGGCGTTCCCCCCGTAAACGGGCTTGGCGAAAAGGAGGCCGCCGGTCCCGTCCGCGTCGATGGCCACGCAGTCGGTAACGAGGCCCGCGCCGATGGAGGAGGCGAGCCTCGGCATGAGGTCCTGCGCGACCGGCGTATGTCCCGCCAGGACGGTCAAGGGGGTCTTCCCGTCCACCGTGGCCTCGAGTGCCGCGAGAAACGAGTCGGGGTTGTAAACGGCGAGAGACGGATCGTCGGTAGCCAGCACCCGGCCCGCGCCGAGCGACAGCAACTCTTCTGCCGCCTCTTGAAGCCCGCTTCCAACGATGGCGGCCTCGAGCGGGCAGCCCAGCTCCGAGGCCAGGCGCCCCCCCAGCCCCATCAGCTCAACAGTCAGCCTGCTCGCCCTTCCGTCCTCTTCAACCTCACCAAAAACCAGTACCATTCCCCCCCCCTTGGGGTCGTTCACTTTTTACTTTTTTGCTTACTTTTTGGGCGTATGGCTACTGAGGCCTGACGCCGTCAATCAAGATTTCTATCGCGTGCTCGAAAAGATCGGGATAGGGTCCCGCGCTCGAGCCGGTGGAATCGCCGACTACCGCGAGGTCCAGCAGTCCCGTAGCGGTCCTCCAGGCGATGAGCGCGAACATGTAAGGATCGACGTCCGCCCTTATAAGACCCGCGTTCTGCCCTTCCTCCACGAGCCCCGCCACGAACTCGAGCAGTTGCCCCATGTGAGAGGAGACCCTCTCGATGAGCTCGCGCGGGAGGTTCCGCCTGGCGCTATCGGTGAGAAAATACTGTGTCATGTGGAAATACTCGCGGTTGGACATGCAGTGCTCGGCGAAGGCGAGGAAGAGAGCCTTGCCCTTCTCGCGAATGGCGGACCCGGAGTCCATTATGCCGTGAAGCGTTTTCTCGACTATCTGAATGCTTTCGAGGACCACCGTCACGTACAGCTCGTCCTTGCTGCCGAAATACAGGTACACGGTGCCCTTGCTCAGCTCGGCCGCCTCGGCGATCTGTTCCACGGTGGTATTCTGAAAGCCCTTCTCGTAGAAGAGATCCTTGGCGGACGTGAGGATCGCGTTGCGCCGCTGGGCTTTTTCCTGTTCTTTGCGAGTTGCAACGCTCATGCGGCGAACGACCTTTCCCGGGGTACCGAACCGGCCCCGGAGCTATGCTGCATTGACCATGGGTCATAATATGACCATCGGTCAGCAAGAGTCAATACGGCGTTGCTGTTTTTTTATGCACGGCGAGCCGGTGTTCCGGCGGGGGCGCCGGGCAGCCGGTACGGTGGGATCTCCAGGCAGCCGGTACGGTGGGATCTCTTGGCAGCAGGTGAGGCGGGACCTCCGGTCGGCAGGCCGCGACGGGAGCGCGACTCGAGAACGCCCGAGCGCTTCAGGCCTCACAGCCTCTCGGCGAGTATCCGCTCCAGCTCCGCGCGCTCGAGGCGCGCCGGGTTGCACTTGAGACCGGCGCGCTCCGCTATCCGGGGCAGGTCGGAGGCAGAGATCCCGTACTCGCCCAACCCGGGCAGGGAGAACTCCGCGGTCCACGCGTCGATGACGGCGAGCAGCCTGTCGCACTCTTCCGTGGTCGAACCCCCGGCCCCGCCCGGCATGGCGGAGGCGGCGCGGGCGTACTTCTCCAAGGGTCCCGCTTCGCCCGAGGCCCGCAGGGATTCCATGTTGGCCCGCGTGGCCGCTCCCAGGAGAGTGCCGCACGCCACGCCGTGCGGTATCTCGAACATGCCACCCAGGACGCCCGCGAGCCCGTGCACCACGCCAAGCCCGGCGTTGGCGAGGGTGATCCCGGACAGCAGCGACGCGTAAGACATGCCGGAGCGCGCGTCCAGGTCGCCGCCGTCTTCGTAAGCCGCCGGCAGGCAGTCGCCCGCCGCGCCGATTCCGCTCAGTGCGATCGCGTCCGTCAGGGGAGAAGCGCCGGTTGACACGTAGGACTCGAGGAGCTGGGTGAAGGCGTCCATGCCGCACGCCGCGGTGATCTCCCGGAGGCAATCGAGGGTAAGCTCCGGGTC
>CAZAIS010000186.1:0-5700 GCA_964485255.1 uncultured Acidimicrobiales bacterium
GGGGACCGCCGCCTCGGGCCAGATCACGAGATCCTGGCCCACGAGGGGCGCCGTCATGTCGAAATAGCGCTCCATGGTGGCGCGGCGCTCGCCCGGCTCCCACTTGAGCAACTGCGGGACGGCGCCCTGCACCAGGCTCACCCGCAACGGCTCCCCGGCTGGCCTGGTCCACGGCTGTCCCGCGAGGACCCAGGTCACCAGCGTGACCGCTCCCTGGCCGCCGAGTCCGTGAACCCTCATCTCGAACAAACCAAAAATCACCTTTCCAAGCGCTCCGGGGGAACAAAGCCGCCTGAGGACAAACCTGACGGTAACCGGAAAAACAATATTAGCACGAAAACGCGCCCGAACGCATGATGCGCCCCCAGGCGCTAGCGCTTGCGCCTGCGGGCCCGCTGGTCCCTGCGGGGCTTCAAGTCATCCAGGGGCACGTCCACGCGGCGGCCCGGCTCGACTTCCACCACGACCAGGCCCCGGGGGACGTGGTATCCCACGACCTTCCCCATGCCGTGCTCCGTCTCGACTTCGCTGCCGTAAGACGGCGACCTGCGGTTGAACTCCTCGTATGCGGCCACTTCGTACTTGAGGCAGCACATCAACCTTCCGCAGATGCCGCTGATTTTGGAGGGATTGAGCGGCAGGTTCTGCTCCTTGGCCATCTTAATGGAAACCGGGTTGAAGTCGGACAGAAAGAGGCTGCAGCACAGGTCCCTACCGCAGGGACCCAGGCCTCCCACCATCTTGGCCTCGTCGCGGACGCCCACCTGGCGCAGCTCGATTCGCGCCTTGAGCGTGGAGGCGAGGTCCTTCACCAGCTCGCGAAAGTCGACCCGCCCCTCCGCGGTAAAGTAAAACACGATGCTCGAGCCGTCGAATACGTAGTCAACATCGACAAGCTTCATTGGCAGGGTGTGCTTGTGTATGAGCCGGCGGGCCGTACGGTAGGCATCCTCCTTTTTCCGCACGTTCTCTCTCTGGCGTGCCCGGTCGCGCTCGCTCGCGCGCCTCATCACCTTCTTGAGAGGCTCCTCGAGCTCGCCTTCTGCGACCTCCTTGATAGGTGTCACCACGCGGCCGTAGCCCACTCCCCTGGCCGCGGGAACCACCACCTCGTCCCCCGGCACCAGCGGCAGGCCCTCGGGGTCGTACAGGTACACCTTCCCCCCGGGGCGGAAGGAAACTCCAACGGTCTTAGGCATACAGCGCCTCCTGTATGCCCAGAAGCGAGCTCTCTATGTTCAACTGAGCCGGCAGGTTCTGCTCAGCAGCTCTTATGCCCTCTCCCAGTATCTCCACGCACTTGAGGAGGTTCGCGGGGGACAGGGCCCCCGCCTCCTCGGCGATCTCCTGCTCTAGGTCGCCGTTTATCAGCAGCGAGGAGTCCCCTCCTTCGCCGTATATGAGGATATCACGATACCACCAGCAGAGCGTCGCGAGGACCTCCTTCACGCCCCGGACCTCCTCCTTCATCTGCTCCCGCTTGCACTTCTCGTCCAGGTCCCTACAAATGCGCCTGACCGTCACGTCATCGAGAGCGCCGTCGGCCATCTCTTCCTTGCGCTCCCGGTATGATGCGGCGACCTCGTCAAGCGGCGAACGCACATCCCGGTACAGATCCTGGGCCATCTCGAGGGCGTGGTTCAGATCGGCCCTTCTGAGAGCCCTTGCCGTCCTGATGACGTTATCTCGCCTGGTGAGTCTCCAGGGCTCGTCACACCAGTCGAGGGCACGCCCCAGCACCCCGCCCGTAAGCCTGACAATCAGGTCGGCCCTCTCGGGCGTCACGTCCTTTCTCTCCAGTATGTAGGACTTCAGCTCGTCGAGAGGCACGTTCGCGAACCGGATCTCCTGGCATCGGGAGCGGATCGTCGGCAGCAGCCCTCCGGCCCCCGGGCTCAGGAGAATGAAGATCACGTTGCGAGGCGGCTCCTCCAGCACCTTGAGCAACGTGGAGGCCCCTTCCTCCCACATCCGCTCCGCGTTCTTGATGATGTAGATCTTGTGGTCCGACTCCGAGGGCTTCTTGAAAGCGTCCATGCGGACCGCCCTGATCGCTTCCACGGGGATGTTCTTGCCCGCGGGCCTCAAGACCGTGACGTCCGGGTGCTTTTCCTCCATGACGCGACGGCACGTATTGCAGACACCGCAGCCGCCGTCAGGGCAGAGTATCGAGGCCGCGAAAGTCCTGGCCACGATGAACTTCCCCACCGCGGCCGGCCCGGTAAACAGGTAGGCATGATTGACGCGGTCCTGCTCGACGGCCCTGCGCAAAGCCAGGCAGACCGCCGAATGTCCGACTACGTCATCCCAGAGCATTCAACGCACCGCCCCGGCAACCACCGTCAGACGACCTTCTGTACCTCGTCGAGGACCCGGGCCAGGACCACCTCTGGGGTGCCGAGCGCGTCAACGACGCGGTAGCGGTGCGAGTAGATCCTCATGAGCATGCTGTAAGCGTGCCGGACGTTCTCGTGGAATTCCACCGACTCCTGCTCGATGCGGTCGTGGCCCTTCGGGCCCGCCGCCCGCTCGAGGCCTTCCCTGACGTCGAGGTCCAGGAATATCGTGAGGTTCGGCTCGATGCCGCCGCACGCCCAGTCGTTCAGGTTCTTGACCGCCTCGAGGCCGCACCCGCGTCCGACCCCCTGGTAAGCCAGCGAGCTGTCGATAAACCTGTCTGCTACGACTATCGTGCCTCCGGACAGGGCCGGGCGGATGACCTGCATGACCTGCTGAGTCCTGTCCGCCGCGAAGAGGAGCGCCTCCGTGATGGGATACATGTCCGCGCACCCGGGGTCCAGCAGGATTTCCCTTATCCGCCCACCCAGGGGTGTGCCCCCGGGCTCGTGGCACAGTATGACGTCCTTGCCCTGCCGGAGCAGGTGGTCCCTCAGCATCGCCGCCTGCGTCGTCTTTCCGCAACCCTCGCAGCCCTCGAACGTTATGAACTTGCCGGTCAGGTCGTGAGGACCCTTGATGAAGGACGGTCCTTCGATGTTTTCCACGCTTGTCTCCGTTGTCCGGACGAGGTATCCGACATCAGTCTATGGCCTGGGGACCTTTATGTCCATGCAGCTCGTAACGCCCGGCCAGCCAGTCCTTCCCGCGGGAGGCGATCGCCACCAGCGCGGGCAGCCCGCGCATGGTGACACGGTACACCGCCTCCGCGCCGAGCTCCCCCCATGCCACGAGCTCCACCCCCTCTACCATGCCGCCGAATAGAGCGGCGATCCCACCGACGGCGGCGAGGTAAACCGCGCCGTACCGCCCGTGGAGTCCGGCCGCGAAGGCCGAGCGCGGGCCCTTCCCCAACGTCGCCCTGCAGCCCATGTCGAACAGCAATGGAAGAAAGCGGTCCATGCGCGCCGACGTGGTCGGTCCGATAGCACCCGCGGGGCGCCCCGCCGCGGGCGGAGTGGGTCCGGCATGGAACACCAGTTGCCCGGCGACGTCGAAAGGAGGCTTCCCGCCGTCACGCACGATCGATTCGGCGCGCTTGAGGGCCGCGTCCCTCATGGTCAGGGCGGGGCCGTACAGCTCGACCTCGTCCCCGGCAGCCAGGGAGCGCGGCACTTCCGCGTCAAGCGGAAGCTCCAGCTTCTTCGGCATTTTCACCTCCCGTGCCCTCGTGGAAGAACTTGTGAAGTGACCTCATGAACATGAAACCTCCGATAATGACGATCGCCGCGCCGATCATCAGCGCCAGCATAGCGGGGTAGAAGCTCTTGTGGTAGAACCCCAGGTTCAGCACCTTGCTCACAGGCTTCTGCGCGGTCCAGGGGATCCACCTGCCGAGAAGCCAGGCGAGCCCCGCGAAGATGCCCATCGAGATGAGCATGCAGGTCCTCATGATAGTCTGCATGGCCGCGAACACCCTCCCGCGAACGTCCTCGGCCAGGTTCTGATGCAACAGGGTGTAAGCCGACACCAGCAGGTAGCCGAGCAGGCACCCGCCTACGAAGATCACCACCATCGAAACACCATAGACGTCGATCAGGGAAAAGGCGAGCATCGCGATTCCGAAGCCGATCACCGCCCGTGTGAACCATACGCTTGCGGGCAGCTTCCTGCTGAGCGCGGGCGTCAAAGCCGCCCCGACAACGATGCCTATCATGAGCATCGAAAGTATCAGTGTGAATTTCGCGCCTGTCGCTCTCAGCACCTGCTGGGCGAACGGCGCCCCCAGGATATAGAGCGACCCTCCCCCGATGAACCCGATGATCATTATCCCGAGTATGCCCCTGGTCAACGGGTCGGTCCGCATGAAGCCCACGCCCTCCTTGAGGTCCTTGAATACCGAGGTGGCCGAGAGCTTTTTCTCCGAGTGGGTCGTTCGTCTCGGGAACGCGATAGTAAAGAGCAGCATCGCCGACACCAGGAACGAAAGTGCGTCCACTATGAAGGCGAACTGGTGCTGGAAAGTGGCCTCGTCCTGGACTATGTAGTTGACCAGGGGGAACCTGTGAACCAGCGCCGCGAGCCCGAGGATGACCGTCGCTATCAGGGTACCGAGGGCCATCGTGAGGTAAGTGCTCGTGGACATCATCGAGTTGGCCGTCATGACCTCGTCCTTCTTCACCAGGTCGGGGATGCAGGAGTCCCTGGCCGGGCCGAACAGGAGGCTGAAGCATTCTATGCCGAACACCAGGCCGCAGATGAGCACCAGGGAGTTCGCGAACGCGAGCGCCACGACGAGCACGCAACGCGCCAGTTCGCAGAGTATCATCAGGGTTTTCCGCTCCAGGCGGTCGACGACCGCCCCTGCGAGCAGGCCGAACAGGAAAGCCGGAAGGAACCGGAACGTCATCATGAAGAAAAGACCCGAGGTGCCCCCCAGTTGATTCACGGAATCGAGAAGGATTCCCACGATGACCCAGTCACCCATGCTGGAAATGCCCTGCCCGATCCAGAGGGCCATGAAATCCCGGTTCTTGAGGACCTTTCGGAAAGCCGATACCTCGAGGGTTACCTGGGTGGAGGGATCCGAGCCGGCCTTATCGCCGTGGGCTTCTTTTTTATCGGTCGGCCGGTCTTCCAACTCGATTCCTCGCCTGGGGTTACTCCTATATCTCTATCACTTTTCTTCGCAGGGCGTGGCAGTTCACGCTGAGCGCGACCGGGAGGCAGGCCATGTGACACGGCGCCTCGACTACCCGGACCCCGATGCAGGTGGTCGTTCCCCCGAAGGCCCCCGGCCCTATGCCGAGGCCGTTCACTGCTCTCAGGAGGTCTGCCTCCCGCTCGGCGGTCGCGCCGTCCCGGGGTGGCAGGTCGAGCGGCTCCATGAGCGCGCGCTTGGCGATCGCCGGCGCGCGGTCGAAAGCCCCTCCCACGCCCAGGCCCAGCACCAGCGGCGGGCAAGCCCCGGCCCCGAAGCGCTCCACCACGGACAGGACGAATTCCCTGACCCCCTCCCAACCGGCGCCCGGGGCGAGCATCGTGGAGCGAGACGCCATCTCGCTTCCGCCGCCCTTGGCGAGCACCCCCAGGGTAGTCTTCTCTCCACCCGTGATTTCCACCTCGATGAGGGCGGGGGTATTGTCGCCCGTATTGATGCGCTCCCCGAGCGGATGCTCAACGACCGATGCCCTCAATGATCCGCGCCCGGTAGCCCTCGCCACCGCCGCCGACGCCTCGGTGACCAGGTCGCCATCTATGACCGTGTCACGCCCCAGGCTCAGGTAGACCGTGAAGATGCCG
>CAZAIS010000187.1:0-5687 GCA_964485255.1 uncultured Acidimicrobiales bacterium
TCGTCAGGGGAGAAAATGCTTCTTAGGGGGTGGCAGAGGGTGGGGAATGTGGGTCATGATGTTAGGCGGTTGAGTCCACGAAGCTCTGTAAATTCCGCATCTGATGCCGCCGTCGCTTTGACGTAAGAGGCCATCGCTCTCCAAGATAGGAGTGTCCAAGCTCTATCGAAAGGAGAGGAAGATGGCCAAGAACAAGCCTATGCCGTTGGACGGAGCGCTGCAAGTGATACTTGCCACCGACGGCGACAACCCCTTCCGGATGATCCCGAACAACGAACGCGAGTCATGCTCACGCCGCTTCGCCCTACGGGCTTCTCTCCGTGAGCATGACAGAACGTTTCAAAGGATGTAGTCTGTGATTAACCTTGTCTTGGAGAGAGGGAAATTACAGCGGCTTGTGGACTCAACTATGTTAGGCGTTGTATACAGGGAAATGTCGTTTAAAGAAGAGCGCCGTCTAAGATCAACCTGATATCCGTAGTTCTGCATTAAACAAGGTATTAGATATCATGATTTCACATCATCTTAAGACAATGCTGTTGAAAAGCACTCCCAAGAAATATCATTCTCAGATTAAAACATTCCTAAGGCATATCAGAAGTCTTCAATATGTAGGAAGAAGATACAAATGCCCTTTCTGTAGCGGACATTTCAGAAAATTCTTACCAGGAGGATTAAACAATCCCATTATCACAGAGTTAAATCTCGTTGGGGGAGGTTATCGGGAACATATGTACTGCCCACGCTGTTCATCTACCGATAGAGAGCGAAATGTCTACGTCTATCTGAAAACAAGGACAAACGTCTTCTCCGAGGATGTTATATTGCTACATGTGGCGCCGGAGCGAAATCTACAGACGGTACTATCTTCTTGCCCAAACGTCACCTATATTAGCGCTGACCTGTCGTCTTCGCTGGCTATGGTAAAAATGGATATCACAGAGATTCCCTTTCAGGACAGCTACTTTGATGTAATCATCTGTAATCATGTTCTTGAACACGTTGAAGATGATTCCAAGGCTTTGTCAGAGTTGTTCAGGGTGTTAAAGGCAGAAGGCTGGGCTATTTTGCAGGTCCCGATTTCCATGGCTTTAGACAAGACCTTCTCCGACCCTCGCGTTGTCACCCCTGAAGCACGAGAGGCAGTATTTGGGCAGAATGACCATGTAAGGATTTATGCGCAAGACTACTTGGAAAGACTTAAGAATACAGGTTTTTCGGTAGAACTCTACAGACCTTCATCAGCTCTGGATGGACGAGCTATCCAATACTACGGGTTAATGGAAAAAGAAAACATATATGTTTGTCATAAGAACTAAATGGAGTCAGGTCTTATTCCTTTTATCGACACACATCATCAACGCCAAGGGTAACCGGCTTAAGGAAAGGACCGTTATTCCACTGAGTATTCACTGGAACGAAACTGTGCGTCTTCTGCTTGCGTAATATACAAATCCTCAGCGTCACCGTCAATGAAAGATGAGAGCATTATCCTGACTTCAAGATCCGCATTTCTCTCCGCCGCCTCCACGAGCGCGTCGACCTGCTTCTCGAAATCCGGGAGGTGACCGTTGTTCTGGAGCGCCTTGTTTATCTTGGAGTGGCGGGTGGGGGTCATCTCCTCGACGGGAAGGACCAGTTGCTCGTGGAGCTTCTCGCCGGGTCGGAGCCCTACTGTGCGGATCTCGATCTCGCTACCGTTGCCGTTGCCCATGAGGCGTACCATTTTGCTCGCGAGGTCGAGGATGCGAACCGGCTCGCCCATGTCGAGGATGAAGACGTCGCCTCCTTCGGTGAAGGCGCCGGCCTGCATTACCAGTTGCGCCGCCTCGCTCATGGTCATGAAGTAGCGGGTCGCCTCGGGGTGCGTGACCAGGACGGGGCCGCCGGCCTCTATCTGCTTCTTGAATATCGGCACCACGCTTCCGCGGGAGCCCAGCACGTTCCCGAAGCGAACCGCCGTCAGGCGGGTGCCGTTGCTGCCGTTGTAATGCCCGACGAGCATCTCGGCGATCCTCTTGGTGGCGCCCATCACGCTCACCGGGTGCACGGCCTTGTCGGTGGAGATCAGGATGGAGCGGTCGAGGTTGTGCTTGACGCCCGCCTCTATCAGGTTGCGCGTGCCCTGGATGTTGTTCTTCACCGCCTCGGACGGGTTCGACTCCATCATCGGCACGTGCTTGAGCGCCGCGCTGTGAAATACCACGTTGGGCCTGTAGCGGCCGAAGACTGCGTCGAGCCTGCCCCGGTCCCGTATGTTCGCCACCACGACCTCCACCGGGCACGGCCCGTCGCCACTCTCGCCGTCGCGCGCAAGCTCCATCTCGAGCTCGAAAAGGGCGGTCGAGTCCTGGTCCACGGCGAGCAGCGTGTCCGGGCCCAGCCCGCGGAGCTGCCTGCACAGCTCCGAGCCTATGGAACCCCCGGCGCCGGTGACCATCACCGTCTTGCCCTTGACGTAGGCGGAAATCGATTCGAGATCGGTCTCCACGGGCTCGCGGCCGAGCAGGTCCTCCAGCTCCAGTTCGCGCACCGAATTGACGCCTATCTCGCCGGCCATGGTGAGGAATATGCCCGGCAATATCTTTATCTTCGCCCCCGTGCCCTCGCAGGACCGGGCGATCTGCTCGACCTTGCTGCCCGGGGCGGAAGGCATGGTGATGAAAACCTCGTCGATGGAGCGCTCCTTGATGATCCTCGCTATATCCTCGGTGCCGCCGAGCACGGGGACACCCTGGACCACCAGGTTGTGTTTCTTGGGGTTGTCGTCTACGAAGCCGACCGGGAGGTAATTATGCTCCGGGTGCCGCTGCACGTCCCTGACCACCATCTCCCCGGCCTCACCCGCGCCGGCCAGCAGCAGGCGTTTCCCTCCCCTGACCCCTTTCCTCATCCTCCACTCGCCGACGACGCGGTACTGGAGGCGCACGAAAGCCATGGTGACGAGCGACAGCACCCCGCCGATGATCACCACCGAGAGCGGCACGAACGTCCTGGCCTCGGGTATGGCCGCGATCGTCACGAGCACCACCACCGTGGAGAGGGTGGCGGCGGACGTGAGGGCCAGCAGCTCGTCGAAGCTCGCGTACTTCCAGCGCTCGGAGTAGATCCGAAGCGCGTAGTTGCCCAGGAGGTAAGCTATCACGATGGCCGGGAGGACGGGGAAGAACCGGCCGAAGTACTTGCCGGGGATGGTGAACTCGAACCTGATAGCGAGCGCCAGTGTATAGCACAGGAGGACCGCGACAGCGTCCACGGCTATCCTGACGGGTTTCCCCCTAGGAATGAAACCCTCTCTGACCTGCATCTGGCCTTTCTCCAACCCAGGTACACCAACCGTCGTTGGTTTCCTATTTCTAGGAAACACGGCGTGTACCTATGCGTCCCACCATAAAAACGACCGCGTTATCTTACACCCGCCGATCGGCGGAGCGGGCAGAACAACCCGCCTCCCCCGCGTATTATAGGCGCTGTCAAAACGACCACGCAAATATAACGTTTGAGAAGCAGTTCCGGTACAGGGTTTGTGCCCTTTCGCGGGAAAAAGGCTCAAGAAGGCGCCGTGCGGGGCGCTGGGGTACAATAGCGTTTGAGCCATGGCAAGCAAGCGGTCAGAGACTGTCCGGGAATCGGGCCCTGACTCGTTTCCGGTTGAAAAATTCTAGTACGGGCGGGATCCGGTACGTGAAGCACGTGATATCCATCGAGCGCAACTTCGAGGGTGACGCCGCGGTCGCCGTCACCGCGGTGGTGCCCTGCTACAACTACGCCCGTTACCTGCCGGCGGCCGTCCGGTCGCTCGCCCGCCAGACTTTCGGCGACCTGGAGGCCGTCATCGTTAATGACGGCAGCGACGACGGCACGCTGGAGGCGGCCCGGGGGCTGCTCGAGGAGTACAGGGGCCGGCTGCGCCTGACCCTGGTGGACCAGGAGCACCAGGGCCACCCGTCGGCCGCCAAGGCTACGGGCTTCTCTCAGGCCCGCGGCGATTACTATTTCACGCTCGACGGCGACGACATGATCAAGCCGGAGTACCTGGCCGGGGTCATGGCCGTGTTCGAGGAGCACCCCGGGACCGACGTCGTCTACCCCGGCTACCGGACCTTCGGCGCCTCGGACTGGTCCCATGTCCCGCCGGACTTCGACCCGGACAGCCTCAAGTACTGGGACTACGTCCCCTATTCATCCGTCTTCCGCAGGGAGGTCTACGAGCGCACCGGCGGCTACAGCATGAGCCCCGACCTGCGGATCATGGAGGACTGGGACTTCTGGCTCAGGGCCTGCCGGCTGGGCTTCCGGTTCGAGCCGCTCAAGGAAGCGCTCCTTCTGCACAGGACGCACCCCGACAGCCTGTTCGCCTCCACGGGGCGCAAGGCGTTCTACGCTGCGAACGTCCGGCTCGGCAACCGGGAGCTCTTCGACGACTACGACATGGAATGGGCCAGGCGGATACTCGACACCGACCGGATCGAGCCGTTCAAGGGCACCAAGGTGCTCTTCATCGTCGACCACTTCCCCCCCGACGTCGGGGGGGCCGAGAGGTTCGCCGAGGAACTCGGGATCGAGTTCGCGAAGCTCGGGTTCCTCGTTGACGTCGCCACGCTCGGCGCGGGCAGGGATTTCTCTTACTGCAACGGGCTCAACGTCTTCGAGTTCGACTACGAAATCGGGCCGTACGAGGCCGACCGCGAAACGCGGTTCGACGAGCTGAACCGGTTCGTCGAGAAAGGCGATTACGACCTCATCCTCGTCAAGGGCGGCATAAGGAACTGGGCGGTCTGGTCGCTCGACGACCCCGGGAAGCACCCGACGGTGTTCGTGCCGGTGATAAACGGTGAGTCCGCGGGTTTCATGGACCGGGAGGAGGCGGCGAGGAAACGGCTCGTCGCGCGCCTCAGGAGCGCCAAGGCCGTAATCAGCCTGACCGCGACGGGCCACGACAGCGAGTTCTACAGCGAGAACGGCGTGCCCTTCAGCGTCATACCGAACGGCGTTGACTTCGTTTCCCCGACGATCGACTTCAAGCGCGAGATGGGCATACCCTCCGACACCAGGCTGCTCCTCTGCGTCGGCAGCTATTACCCGGTCAAGAACCAGACCTGGTTGATAGAGAACCTCAGGTACATGCCCGGCAACTGGGTCCTGGCGATGATGGGCCGGGTGCTCGACGAGCGGTACTACAACCACATCCTCAGCGAAGCGAGGGGCGACCACAGGTTCCTCGTCCTGCCTCCCCGGGGAAAGGGCGTGGTCGCCGCCGCGATGGAGCAGGCGGACCTGCTGCTCCTGCCGTCGCTCGCCGAAGCGTTCGGGAGGGTCGCGCTGGAGGCGATGAGCCACAGGCTTCCCTGGGTGGCTTCCACCGGATGCGCGGGCCTCAGACAGCTCGCGGGCGGAATCCTCGTCCCCCTCGAGCGGAAACCCGCCGCAGAAACCGTCCCGCCCGCGGAGAGAGGCGGGAGGGCGGCGGACCTGAGGCCCGGGCCCAGCCCGTTCGTGGAGGAGGTGCGCCGCCTCCTGTCCGGCCCGGACGAGCGCCGGGCGCTCGGGGACGAGGGCTACCTGGGATGGCGCGGGGGCTACCGTTGGCCGGGCTTCGTCGAGCGTTACCTCGAGGTCGCGGGACTGGCGCCCGACACGTCGCGGCCCGGCGCCCTCAGGAGAAACGCCATCAGCCCCGAGCCCGC
>CAZAIS010000188.1:0-5670 GCA_964485255.1 uncultured Acidimicrobiales bacterium
ACGTCGCGCCCCCGTCAAACGGCGATAAAAAAACCCTCGGAAGAGGGCTTTCTCGTCACCCGTTTCCGAAATGTCAAATCAAGGCCTGTTCCCTCCCGTATACGCTCGCCCGGTACAGGGAACGGCCCCGCCTTCTATTCGTTTGTTTGATTTATCACTCTCGACCATTTGGTCCTTACACCCGCTTCCCTTCCAAGGAAGCACGAGACTGAAGCTGATTATACACCAATTCAGCCGGCGGCCCGCTGACACGGTTTCGGCATTCCACACGCGCGGCCCGTACGGCACGCCGGCAACAGGTTTTCCCCGGGGTCCGCGGCAAGCTTATCCAAGGCGGGACATGCGTGGTTTCTCGAAGAGGCGGGGCGCTACTCGGGGAACATCTGGGGACTGGTATCGGGAACGGACGCATCTCCGGCCCCGGCAGGCTGCGCCTCTGGCATGCGCTCCTCCCCGGACCCCACCCGAGGCTCCACCCCCTCAACGGTCGTACCCGAGGGGGGCGGCTCTTGCTGCCCTGTTTCGGTTTCGGCCTCGTCAAGCAGGTCCAGGCCGGCCGGCCGCGGCAGGTACCGCGAAAGGGCTTCCCGAAGAAGCGTTGATATGAACATCTGCGAAAGCGACATGAGGTTCTCGAGATCCTTGATGGCGCTACGCTTGGTATTGGGATCCTTGTGCTGCAATTGCGGTCTGATTATCTGCTCGATGAACGATGCCTCGCGTCCGACGAACTGCGTGTACATCCTGAGATGCCTGGGCTCCACGCCGTAGCGGAAGAACTCCTTTGTCAGGTTAAGTATCTTCATCTCGGAGGGAGGGAAGTACTTGCCCTCCGGACCGTCGTGCACGGACACGATCCCGTATTCGACCAGCTCCCTGATTGTCTCCGCGGAAAGCCCCAACTTCGCGGGCGCCAGGTCCAGCGAGACCGGCACCGCACCGGTCAGGGCCGGCTCCGCCCCCTGGCCGGACATAACCGCCAGGTCGCCTGCTACCACTTTCCCGGATTTCAGGTCCTGGATCTTGCGCTTTATCACGGAAAGAGGAAGATACTCCTCACGTTGAAGTCGAAGTATATAGCTGAGCTGCTTTATGTTTGCCTTTGAGTACTTGCGATACCCGCTGGGAGTCCTCTCCGGGTTTATCAGACCTTCTTTTTCAAGAAATCGTATCTTGCTAATGGTAATATCGGAAAACTCCTTCTTCAACAGCTCCTGGACTTCCCCTATGCCGTATTTCTTCTCTTCGGCTGCCATTGCTTAACCTCGGTAAACTCTGAACGTCAAGTCAAACCTTAACACTAAATATGCGAAATTGCACGGCTGCCTGTCAACCCCGGGTGATTATTTGCAGAAAAAGATGAGCCTGAACTTGCCGATCTGAATCTCGTCGCCACTGGAAAGATCGGCTTCTTCAACTCGCAATTTATTGACATAAGTGCCATTCAAGCTACCCATGTCGGCAAGCCTGTATCCTTCTTCCGAGTTGCGGATCTCAGCGTGCCGCCTCGATACGGTGATGTCATCAAGGAAGATATCGCTCTCGGGGTGCCTGCCCGCGGTAGTGACTTCGCTTGCCAGGACGAACCTGGTACCGGCGTTCGGTCCCCTCTTGACAACAAGCATGGCCCCTCCGGAGCTCAGCTCCTCGTCCGGCACCGCGATCTCTGCTTCCTGCTCCACTTCAGCCTCCACCGGGGTCAGCGTTATCGTGGTGTCCCCGTCGGGAGTAGCGGCCAGGTAGGCCCCGCACTTCGAACAATACGTGCTGTCCTCGGGATTGTTCTTCCCGCAGGCCGGGCAAAACATGTCTCACTTCCGTTTCTTTCCGCGGCGCGATTCCGCCTCGTCGGACCCGGTAATGACAACCGCCAGCTCTTCTACCTCTTCCCTGGCGAACCCCATGTCCTTTATCAGTCCAAGTACCGCGCCGCGTTGCTTCGAGGAAAGCTCCGGCAGCTCGATGCGAATCTTAATCCGGAGCTGATTCTCCTGCGCCGGCTCCTCGCTCAATCACTTCCTCCTCGTGCTGCTCCTCGAAATCCCTGCGCTTCTGTTCCCTCCGCTTGAACTTCTCAAGAAGCTGTTCCTTGCTTTTCTTGGATGCCTCGCTCTTCTCACCGAAGGTTATCGCGTGCTGCTCCCCTATTCCGTGCACGTGCCTTTCCGTCGGCGTCCTGATGCCTTCCTCGGTAGTCGACCTGACGTTTCTCTCGACTTCTTTGTCACTCATGAATACCGCCCGCGGAGCTGTTTTGGATAATGATATCACAAACTTCCTGCGCCGAATCTCCGGCGATCCAGGACCCGGTAGCGTACTTCTCCACCTCGAGGATCCTGGAGAGCTCCACCTCCTCAGGCCTCATGCATTCCTCGCGGAGACGGACTCCGCAGGCATCCTCGAAACCCCGCCTGAACGCGAGCGCCATCTCGTCCCACGCGACGAGTCGTCCGCATGCTTCGCTTACGCTGATAGGGTGACCGGACCTCGCTTTTCCACCCGTCACGCACCCCACTGCGGCCGTGTCGTTCAACTCCCCGAGGAACAGGGTTCCGTGCTGGAGCAGGTAGCTGTCCCATATCCTCTGAGCGCTCCCACAGATCTTTCTCGACTTCCACTCGACGTCGATCCCGAACTCACGCTCGAAGCACCAGCCGTCGGCCGCCGGACCGGACCCGTGAGCGGTCACCCGGGCGCGCAGCCCGAGCGTCCATAAAGCCGCCGCGACGCCCGACGCCACCTCCCGAAAGCACTCATCGCGCGCGACGCGCGCCTGATACGCTTTCGAGTCGAGAGGACGGGTAAAACCGTAGGTGAAGTCGTCCCTGTGGAGAATCGCGAGTCCGCCGGTCGCGCGTCTTGTTATGTCGACACCATCGCGCTTGCACGAGGCGACGTCAATGAAGCCGTCCAGCCCCTGAAACCTCCCGATGGTGATGCATGGCGGATCGAAGGAGTATAGACGCAATGTGACCAGCCCTGTAGCCGGCGCCAACTCCGCGATCGCTTCGTCCACCGCCATGTTTCGCGGGCCGGGGCCGGGCCCGTCTACCAGCAAGCGCCACTCCTCCATCAGCGATCCCGGTATAGATCCACGCCCTTGACCTTCTCCAGCACCCTGGCACGCAGTTCCCGTGCGGGCGGGGTTTCCACTAGTGCTACTCCATCATGGAGCACGTCCTCCAGCATGCCGACCATCGGCCCCCCGCACAGCTCGCAGGCAGGCGCCTCCAGGCGGGTCAGCCTTCTCGTCCGGCTTCCGTCAACCGGGCACCTGTAGACCTGCTTCAGACCCGATTCCTTGCCACGCTTGGAAACGGGCCGCCCGTCTATCTCGACTATGTCCATGGCGAAGTTCACGACCCGAGAATTGCTGATGTGCGTACCCACCCCGTAGGCGTCTGCCACCTCGTTGTACTCGAGTATTCTCTCCTCGTCGAGGTCGCCCGAAATGAAGAGCTTGACATGCTCGTAGCCCCTTATGTCGAGCTCCCACCGCACTTCCTGCATGATGCGCAGGAAGTCTCCGCGCCTCGATCCCGGGGTATCCAAGCGCACCGCGTAGAGGTCGTCACCCAGGACCTCGGCTGCGAAGATGGCCCCGAACTTCTCATCCTGGAAGGTGTCTACCAGCGCCACGCGTAGTACGTCAGGCGGCATCGCCCGGTCGAACATCTCGTAAGCCAGACGTTCGTCCTGCGCGCACAGGATCAGCGTGTGCGACATGGTCCCGGAAGGCTTCTCTCCTATCTGCTCGGCACTCTCCACCACGGCCACCCCATCACAGCCTCCGACAAAAGCATTCCTCTCGATCATGGGAGCGATCGCCGGGTGCATCCTCCTCGCGCCGAAGCTGATCACCGTTCTGTCCCCGGCGGCTTTCTTGCACCTCGCCGCGTTGGTGGCGATGCCGGACGCCTGGCAAATCAACCCCAGTATCGCCGTCTCGAAGACCCCGAAGTCAAGATACCGGCCCTCCAGGGACATCACGGGCTCCAGCGGCCTGAACAGCTCACCCTCTTCCATGGCGCGCATCCGGATGGGAAGCCCGTCGACAAGCTCCATTACCTCGTCCAGCCCCGCGAATACCGCCCATGGCCATCCTCCTGGAAGGCTTCCCGTCCTTACCTCCATGGCCACCATGGGATTCAAGCCCCTGCTCTCGAGCGCATCCCTTACTCTCTCGAAATAGACGTCGGTGACCCTGCCTTTCTTTATCTGCTCGTTCGTCGCTACACGAAATCGCATCAAGACCTCCGTTGCCGAGCTTCCTCAGATGACTCTTGCCCCGAATACACGTTCCATCTGGTCGAGGGCGTACCGGTGGTCGGCTTCATTCAGTCCCTTGACCGCGTCCGCGGGTACCGTGACCCGGTATCCGCGCATCAGCGCTTCAACAACCGATACCATCACGCATATATTGGTCACGGTGCCGGTAACGACCACGTGGTCGATGCCGAGCCCATCCAGCAGTTCGTCGAGACCCGTCTCGTACCAGACCGTGTACTTGGTCTTCTCGAGAACGTGGTCTTCGCTCGACGGTCCCAGCTCCTCGACAACCTGAGCGCCCGGTGATCCCGACACCGCGTGCTCTCCCCATTGCGCGAACTCTGGATCATCGGCACGGTGGGCGTCGTTCACGAAAACCACCGCGGCGCCAGCCTGGTGCGCCTCCTCGATCAACTCCGCGATCCTTGGCACAATCCCCTCTATTCCCGGAACGTATAGCTTTCCATCAGGCTGGACGAAATCATTTATCACGTCGGCGATTACGAGCGCGGTCTTTTCGTCGAACATCCTCATCTGTCCCTCCCAACCTCTATCTCCTCTGCAATGATTGTACCTCTTAACGATCTCTTTCCGGCGGCGTCGATAAGCACTTCGACTATCGGAGCCCGGCCTTCCGCTCCGGATACGAGAACCACGGCGTTTCCCCTCGTGCGTCCATGAGTAAACGCCCCCTTCCGGGCGGGCCCCTCGAGAAGGACCTCCACACGCGAGCCAACAGCACCGGCAAGGGAATCGGCGGTGATGCAAGCCTGGACCTCCGCCAGTTCCTTCAGCCGGCGGCGCTTCACATCCTGGTCCACTTCCGTCCCCAGGGACGCGGCCGGCGTTCCTTCCCTTCTCGAGTACATGAAGATGTAAGCCGCGTCGAAACGTACTCTCTCGATTAGATCCAGCGTCAGCTCGAAGTCCCTGTCGGTTTCAGTGGGAAACCCTACGATGATGTCGGTGGTCACCCTGAGCCCGGCGACCTTACTCCTGGCTCGCTCCACCAGTTCCATGTAGTATTCCCTCCCGTACCCCCTGTTCATGTCGGCGAGGACGGCATCGGAGCCGGATTGCACCGGAAGGTGAAGATACTCGCATACACCGGGCGAGGATCCCATCACGTCCAGTATGCCGTCGGAGAGGTCGGCGGGATGAGACGTCTCGTACTTGACACGCCGAATGCCTTCGGCCCCCGCCACGCTTTCGAGCAGGTCCGCGAAAGACCGCGGTGCATCGAGGTCGCGACCATAGGAATTGACGTTCTGGCCGAGAAGGCGGATATCGACCACGCCCCGCGAGGCCAGGTATTCAACCTCGGACATGACCTCAACCTTCGGACGGCTCCTCTCGGGTCCCCTGACCAGCGGGACGATGCAGTATGCGCAATTGTTATCG